>CAYXDG010000154.1:0-1530 GCA_964463655.1 uncultured Dactylococcopsis sp. | reverse complement strand
CTCATTGGCATTGCAGCGAATGAACTCAGTGCTGATGACTTTGCCTTGGTTTAGACAATCAGGTAGGAATTAGGAATTAAAGTTGCATCGGTTTTAAGCTCTGAACTCCGAACTCCGAATTAGGGTTTGCTCTGGATTTAAATTCAGCAAACCCTAAAAATCCACTTTTTGCCTTAGTGAAGTGATGGGACCCTAGAAACAACAGGCGATCGGGCTAAGATTCGTGAACTTGGGTCGCCATACAATCTTTATGCTTCAATGGGGAAATCAGCCTTTAGCAACTCCAACCAATCTGTAATTCGTTGATCACTCTGATCACTCTCATTAACCTCATCAAGGGGAAGTCCGACAAATTTACCATCTCGGATGGAAGTGGATTCCTCGAAGGAATACCCTTGTGTGGACACAGCACCGACCAGATTTGCCCCTAGGGCCTTAAATTGATCGTAGATAAAGCCTAATGCTCCAACAAAGTGCTTACTGTGACCTTGACAATCCCCTGGCCCAAAAATAGCAACCGTTTTGCCAGAAAAATCTGGCTTTTCCATTTCCATATCAAACAGGGGCTCACGCCAATCATTTTGGACTTCTCCTGCTCCCCAAGTTGAACATCCGATCAATAAGTAATCATACTTTAAGAGATCGTCAACATCATCAAAATCCTCTTCCATACTATACAAGTCAGCAATCTCTTCTCCAAGCTGCTCCTGTATTTTTTCTGCGATCTCTTCTGTAACACCAGAGGTGCTGCCGTAAAAAATTCCAATTTTTGACATCGTTTTGCTCCTTTTTTTGGAGAAGCAACAAGATACACAGTGTTTCTTGTTGTTCTTTATTTGTAACCAAAAGTATCTCTCTTTTTCTAAACCTTAAACCGTTCAAATTGAACTCATTCTCTGTTCTTTAGCTACTCTTAAGATTAGCGACAGAAAGCGATTGCTGCTGTGGAACGAGGAGAAAAGAAAACTAGGGTTTCTCGAACATTTTCAAAGCAGCCATTAAACGAATATGTTGTTCCATTTCTTCTCTGGTCATGTGAACTGCTTTTGTTGATACCAGCCTAAACTAACCGTTACTCCTATTTTTCCTAACTGTTGCGCGATGTTGCGAAACCACAGCAACTTGACGACGTATTTTTAAAGTCACTCTAATTATTCGTAACTAGATGAATTATGGCAGAGCGGTTAACCCTTGCTGAAGGCTAGAGTAATGCGCTTGATCGCTTCAAAAATATCTTGTAGTCGTTCTGCATCCCGTCTCATAAAGGTTTTGCTTCTTGTAGAATTCGGTCTCGCAGACGAGACTTTAGGCTTTTCTCCGTTACGACATCTACCCGAACTCCAAGCAACCCTTCCAACTCTTCGATTAGTCCCATTGGAAACCAAGATGAGCGATGGGAGCGATCATAGTCAACTAGCCAGTCTAGATCACTCTGAGCGCTGGCTTCTCCTCGGACGACAGAACCGAAAACACGAACATTAAATGCTCCATGACGTTGAGCAACGGTTATAATTTTGTCCCGTTGTTGGA
>CAYXDG010000153.1:0-1548 GCA_964463655.1 uncultured Dactylococcopsis sp. | reverse complement strand
TCATTCTGTGAAGGAAGAATCCTCTCGCCTTTAGGCAGAGGAGTTGTCAATCATCTTGAAACTAGGCAAGACATCTTCTCCTGAGAGCGTAGCGGGGAGTTCAATGACAAAATCAGGACACAGGGAATTTGTAGGAACTTGCAGAAATCGAAATTAAATCCTGAACTTTCCCTGATCAAGTGCAAGCTATCAGGATTTTTAAGCGCTTTGGCGAGGATGATGTTTATGGAGAAGAGGATTAAGATAACTAGCTGTTAATAGATGCTCAGGAATCAATTCTGTTGCTCCTGCTTGCAAAACTTCTTGAGCTTGGTAAGTGGAGATCGATTCCTTACTATAAATAATGATTGGTATTTTCTCAAGTAACTCGATTCGACGCAGGATCGAACAAAAATCACTTGCTGTCATAATTGACATTTCATAGTTGGCAAAAATTACTTTGGGTCTGAGTCGGGGGTTTTGATCGATCTGATGGAGAGCCTTGATCCCATTATTGAGCGCTTGACAAGAATATCCCTGTTTTTGCGCGATCGCGCTTAAAGAAGACTGATTGTTCTGATTAGAATCAATAATTAATGCTAAAGCCTCTTCCTGTGGCGCGTCCGATAAGGTTGAGGTTGAATAAGACTCATCTGTTAAATGATTAATCGATAAATCTCCAACCTCTTGAAACGTCATTAACTTTTGTTCATAGTAAGGAGCAATTGCTGAAGCTACCCCTAAGAAATTATGACTAGATTTAACTTTTAAAGCTAAATCCCTTAAATTCGTGCGTCCTTGTAAGTTTTTTAAGAGATTGCGATACATTTTTTCAGACACCTGAGATTTTAACTCTTTCGGTTTTACCAGTAACGGCGCTTGGTTAGGAGATACAGAAGCTAAACCAAGTTTGACCCATTGTTGCCAAGATTGATAAGTTGTTTTTTGTAAATTGCTTAAAGACGGAAAGAAACTGTAGGGAAGACGATATTTAGGATCGGGTGTAACTCCCTCAAAAGCCTCTAGCTCCATCCCATCACCAATCCCTGTTAATTCGGATAAGGGCAAAAGCACTCTTGAATTGTTAAGACGATCGTAAATGGGAGCTTCAAAAGACTGAACAACATCAAATAAAACTTCTTCTAAAACTGTCTTGATGATTGTTTCGACTTGTTGGGAGCTTAGCCGATTGCTTTGTGCGAGCAGTGTGAACTCCTTACAGTCCCATGCTTCTGCATCCCAATCAATTTGCTCTAAAACAGGTAATTCACCAGTGACACGATAAAACAGTCTTCGCCACCGTCTTAAGGGATAGGCTCCCCCACTTGCCCAAATGGAATATCCTAATAAAAAATAGAAATTCCAAAAATCCCTTTTTTGGTTTGATACTCTGACCTTACCAGTAAATTTGTGTAAGCCATAGAACGTTAGGTGACGAAAAATACGATTACAGGTTAAACGCCGTTCAGATATATCGGATAAATTAGACATTTCCTATCTTGTCCCAAGTTATAGTCGAAGCGGTTCTATACTTTTATCTTAGAGTAAATGAGAATTTTTTGCATTACT
>CAYXDG010000152.1:0-1558 GCA_964463655.1 uncultured Dactylococcopsis sp. | reverse complement strand
CCTAGTCTTACAACTAGCTCCTCAAGCGTGAATTCCCATCCTCCCGATGGTACTAGAACACATTATAGCAAACTCAAGTTTAACTCAGCAACTATGATGGAATCTGTTGTTTCTGTAGATTGGTTAATTGACTATCTCGATGACCCAACTGTGGCGATCATTGACTGTCGTTTTCAACTGTCTGACCCCAGTTGGGGAAGACAGCAGTATGAAGCGAGTCACATTCCCAACGCCTTTTATCTGGACTTAAATCAAGACTTATCCTCTCCCGTGGAAAAACATGGGGGAAGACATCCTCTCCCTGATCCGCAAACCCTAGCTGAGAAATTAGAAAACCTAGGAATCACCTTTTCCAAAACGCAGATTGTTACTTATGATGACTCTCGTTGTGCGTTTGCTGCGCGGTTGTGGTGGCTGCTACGATACTTAGGTCATGATCAGGTCGCTGTGTTAGATGGCGGTTGGAAAGCGTGGAAAAAGGCTGGTTATCCCGTAACAACACATATTCCTTCTCGAAGAAAAGGAAAATTTCAGCCGAAACTGCGAGAAAATTGGGTGGTTGATTTTGAAGGGGTCAAAGCTCGTCTGGAAGACCCCCATGCTGTAATCATTGATTCAAGAGACCCAGATCGCTATCGAGGAGAGAGAGAACCCATTGACCCGATCGCAGGACATATTCCAAGTGCGGTTAACCTTCCTTGGAAAACGGTTACAGATGAACAAGGAAATCTTTATTCTGCATCTGAACAACGCAAACGCTGGTTAAATGCAGCATTAGCCATCGATGAGGATCAAGAAAAAATTGTCTATTGCGGATCGGGTGTGACAGCTTGTGTAAATTTATTATCCCTTTATTTAGCCCAACTTCCTCATGGAAAATTATACGCTGGCAGTTGGAGTGATTGGTGTTCTTATCAAACAGATCAATGATCAGTCCTTTTTTGTTTCCCCATAAATTGGGGAATATTCCCCTAGTAAATGGTGAAGTTCTCTGGGAGACTAAAGGTAGCGCAGATCGATGGGATCGCGCTATCAAGGTTTGTTTAAGCAATGAAATACATTTATTTTTTGAGTAATGCTAGTTTAACTCTCAGAATCGTTGATCATTTACGGGAAAATTCTGAATTCCCCAATAGCACAGTCACTGTTATTCATCGCATTGATGGTTGGTTAATCAAAGTTAAATTTTTCCATGAGTTAACGCTTCAACAACAGGGGGATTTTCAAGCCTATCTTGGGGAAGTTGGGATTCCCTATGAGCCTGAAATTCGTCTTCAAATGGCGCTTTGGAGCTTAGATATGGGACAATCGATCATGGAAGTGATGCGTCGTTATCAACTGGCGATCGTCTCTCATGGTCAACCTAGCTACAGCGATATTGAAGCCTTCCGAGAACAGTTTACAAAAGGATTAGGATATTGTCCAGAAACCCTTGCTTAATCCTTGGACAATTAATCATCCAGAATTTTCGTTCCAATCAGAATTGTCATTATTTTATTTTATAGATGATAATCTTTTCCAGACCCATATTGCCAGGCTTCAACTAAGCGATGAAAGC
>CAYXDG010000151.1:0-1707 GCA_964463655.1 uncultured Dactylococcopsis sp. | reverse complement strand
TAGTACCGTGTGACGGGTTCGTCTGTGGGAATACTTTCCAGAATTTCTAATTTGTAGGGTTCTCCCAGTTTTTCAATTTCAGTCCGCATCTCTTCCCGAGGGACTTCTTCACCAATAATGGGTAAATTGGCTTTAATGATGCGTCGCATTTCTGCTTCAATTTGATTCAAGTCTTCTGGTGTGAACGGTTCACTGCGATCGAAGTCGTAATAAAATCCTGTTTCTGTCCAAGGTCCGATCGTTACTTTGGTTTCTGGAAAGAGATTTTGGACTGCCATTGCCATAATATGGGCGCAAGTATGACGAATGCGTAACAGTGTTTGCGGATTGCTTTGAGAACTTGGCTCTTGGACGGATGAGGAGTGAATTTGACTAACCATGAGAAATGTTACTGATTTAAAGTTTTCTGATATTTACGCTGACTTCAGAGGAATAAGATGAGTATGGCGATCGCGTTTAGTCAATTTCAATGACGACATTGCTAATGTGTGTGATCAATGTGCGGTTATCTTGAGTGACTACTTTGACATAACCGCTAGAAATACAATATTCTACGGACTTGGCAACAACTGTTTGCGTAGGAGCAATTAGAGTAACCTTGGCGTTCTCAATATAGTTCGTTGCATAGTGCTGTATCGTTGTCATCTGATTAATCTCCCATTAAACTCCCTAATCGTTAATTACAATGATAATTATTATCAAAATAACACAAAATTATAACGTAGATGAGCGCACAGGCGATCGCACTTTCCGTCCGCTGCACTGTATTGTTAGCTATTAATAATAATCAAGGTGTATCATTTTTTAGATGTGATCGAAACTTTCATTCTGCGTAAGTTTTCAGAGCAAGTGCAACGCGATCGCCCATTAGCTAAGTAAAATGACTGCTAAATGGGGCTTAATTGAGGTACACTAAGCATATAAAGTACAAGGTTTTGATAATGCGTTCCTTATCTTCTGAAGAAGTAAAAGATCGTTTTGCTGACACACTCAATCATGTTGCTGGCACAAGCGAGCATATCGTTATTAGTCGGCTAAATAAGGAGCCAGTGTATATGATTCCAGCTAGAGACTACGAGCTTTTTCTGAAACTTTTACAACAAGCGGAAGATAACCTTGATCTGCAAGAAGCTGAAGAGCGCATGACTGACTCAGAACAAGAGCGGGTTAGCTTTGATGAGTTCTTTGCGGAATTAGAGGTTGAGTGTGGGTGACTACAGCATAGAGTTTGATCGACGGGTAAAAAAGGATATAAAATCAGTTCCTACTCAAGAAATGGAGCGAATTAAAGCAGCAATCTCTAATCTATCGAGCAATCCTCGTCCCTCTGGATGTAAAAAACTGAAAGGAAAAAACTACGAATATTTCAGAATTAGAGTTGGGGATTATCGAGTTGTTTATACGATCAAGGATAAAGTTCTTCTGATTATCATTATTCGTGTGGGGCATCGGAAGGAAATTTATCAGATAAAAATTGTTCTAATTTTTCCACATAAAAAGCGCGATCGCTGCTAAAAGAAATAGAGACAAAGCCATCATTGAAAGTTTCATTTCCCACGCCAATGCGGTCAATACCAGCATTCAATTGCGCTTTCCAGTTATTCGTTTCTACTTCACGGGCTACCTTGAGCAGAGTTTCTGCATTCGATTCGCCTTTCCAATAGGCTTCTAATGCTTTTTTCAACTCGCGTTTTTTCCCAATGCGAG
>CAYXDG010000150.1:0-1913 GCA_964463655.1 uncultured Dactylococcopsis sp. | reverse complement strand
TCCACATCCCGTAAAAGTTGACATTTGTCCATACAAATATCTACGCTTAAGATATGGAAACATCAATTGCGGGCTTTGATTGGGATGGAGGCAATCGAGAAAAGTGTGAAAAACATGGTGTTTCACGTGCTGAGATTGAAGATTTGTTTGAACGTGAGGTAAGAATCTTACCTGACTGGAAACACTCATTACCAGAAGAACAACGTTACCGCGCAATTGGCAGCACTGCTACCGGTCGCTACATCTTTGTCGTTTTCACGATTCGTCAAAAATTTGGCAAAAATTTCATTCGACCCATTAGCGCCCGCTATATGCACCAAAAGGAAATTGAACACTATGAAAAAGAAAATCCCCAACTTTAAAACTGATCAAGAAGCAGAAGAGTTTGTGGCAAATGCAGATTTAAGCAAGTATGATCTCTCTAAAGCTCAACCTGTGCGCTTTGAATTTGAGAACAAGACTGCTCGTGTTAATATGCGACTTCCACAGTCGCTACTAGAAGCCATTAAAGCTAGAGCAGAAGCAAAGGGAATCCCTTATCAGCGCTATATTCGGGAAATTTTGGAAAAGGAGATTGAGAAAAATCAAGTATAGTCAGACTCAATCGCGTATTTGGCACAAAAACTAAAATGACAAGCCTCTAATCGGTTCTTTTAATCGGAACCCACTTCATAATCCAGGACAATTATCTCCACATTCCGTAAAACCGGAAAGAAATATCCAGAAAGCGCGATCGCGCAACGTCTGGGAATTGATACCACTCCCTTAGAAACTTATCGCCAAGAAGGACTATTTCTCGATGATTTGTCCTGCTGTGACAATGACTGTATTTGCTAAGACTCGATGATCTTTCCTACTGTGACAACGGCTTGTTAAAATTAGACTGATAATCATTATTGTTATAGAATTGATGAGTTCTCCCTCTCTGATAGCAGTAGCAGGACCCTCTGGCAGTGGGAAAACCACTTGGATTAGCCAGTATTTAAAACAACCCACCACTCCCACCTATTACCTTTGTCCAGGGTTAGGAAATGCTTCGGTTGATCAAGCAATTATTAACTATCGTTTTCCCTCAGTGCAGGTAATTCCTGACACAGAAGCGCAAACTGTTCTCAGCAGACTCTCGGAAGAAGCAGTGGTTTATGTGGAATTAGGGTTTTATATGGATTTAGCCTCCCCTGTTCTCACTTCCTTTCCTTGTCATCGTGTGGCGGTTGTTCCTCCAGAAACTGAATCATCACCATGGCAAAACTTTGCCGATGAAATCATTACTGGCAATTCCGTTCAATCCTCACGACACGGGGAGTCGCCTCAAATTTGGTGCAGCCCCTTAACGGGACAAGTATTTGATCCGCCGAGCCTAGAAGCGATTTGGATGGAAATCATCGGGGGAGCTTATGGTCAAGTACAACGAGCAAAAGGGCTTTTTGAACTTCCTGATGGAACACTGATGCAAATGGATTTTGTTGATGCGCTTTCAGGTAGCGAGTATCGAGAATTAAATCTTCCTCGGTGGTTGGAAGGGCGACCGAATCGTTTTAGCGGAATAGAAGTGGTGGGCTGGAACTTAGAAGAAAGCACCATTAAACAGACATTACTAGAGAGTTGCTTGTCAGAGCAAGTGCTGACCCAGTATCAAAGTTATTATCAGGAGACGATCGCGTTATGAAATTAGCTGTTATTTCCTGCATTCATGGTAATTATGAAGCCTTGACTGCTGTTTTGTCCGATATTGAAGCCCAAAAAGCCGATCGCGTTTACTGTCTAGGAGATTTAGTCGGTTATGGTCCTTATCCCAATGAAGTGGTTGAGTTAATTCGGGATTTAGAGATTCCCACCTGTCAAGGCTGTTGGGATGAAGATGTGGTGGAAGGGTTAGATGCTTGTGAGTGTAGTTATCCTTCGCAAATTGC
>CAYXDG010000149.1:0-1934 GCA_964463655.1 uncultured Dactylococcopsis sp. | reverse complement strand
TCAGGAGAGGATATCTTGCCAGGGTTTGAGTTATCTTTAGACCTGAATCAACTTTGAAATAATTTTCCTCAGTTGCAATAATTAATGGCTCTTCATTAATCTAATATTGTATGATTTCACCCATTTGATTCTCACCTTAAAAATAACGCATCGCTTATGGCAAAGATTACCATTTATAACGTCTCTCCAGAATTGGAAGCATGGCTGAACCGTCGTGCCAGTGAGCGTGGATGTTCCGTTGAAGAAGAAATCCAACATATTTTAACTTCTGTCCAAAAAGAAGAAACTTCGACTAACCTTGCCCAAAGAATTCAAGATTTATTTGTACCCCTCGGAGGTGTCGAATTACCAGAAATTCCCCGAGAACCCATGCGAGAACCGCCTCACTTTGAAGAATGATTATCTTGGATACCAACGTCATCTCCGAATTAATGAAGGTTAACGCGACTCCAGAAGTCATTCATTGGGGAATCTCTCTAATCAATCCTTGGAACGGCTAATATGGCGCTACGTGCTTATGTTAGGATATTTCCCGAACGGTGGGAGTGCGACCGTCTCGGTCGCTAGTCTTTTTAAGAATGATAGAGTCTCAAGTGTGATGACAAAAAAAGAAGAGTTAATTCAATCAATTCAGCGATCGCCAGATGAAGTCGTTTCTGCACTCTGGGAAAGGTTTCAAGAGTTACAGCAATCGTCGTCAGAAGCGAGCAACACTCAAGAGGACTCAAAAGGCTCGAAGTGCTCACAACGGTTGCATCGTAAGCAAGGTGTTTTAGTCATTGAAACAGGAGCTTCAACCCAATTGGACATCAAGGGATTAGTTGACGAAATCAGAGAAGAACGGATTCAAAAGCAGATTGGAGACCTGCATTAGTGAGGGTTTTGTACGATACATCTGTGCTAGTCGCTGCCTTGCTAGTGGAACATCCGAACCATGACCGTGCTTTTCCTGAATTGGAATCAGCAAGACGGGGAGAAATACAAGGATATATTTCAACTCACACTTTTGCCGAACTTTATGCAGTGATGACACGGTTACCCAAACCACTTAAAGTTTTACCAGAGGAAGCACAAGCCCTAATTGCAGATTTGATAGAGTATCTGACCCCTGTATCATTATTACCCGAAGAATATGAGAGTGTCGTGGCAAGGATGGTAAAGTTTCGACTTACAGGTGGTGGAATCTTTGATGCTCTCATTGCTCAAGCTGCTTTGAAGGTAGAAGTGGATTATTTAATTACATTGAATCCAAAAGACTTTACTCGATTGGGGGAGGAGATAGCCACAATTGTCAAAGTGCCTCCTGAATAAAGAGCGAGCGTTTTTGATTTGCAGTTTGTTGTTCATAAGCTAACTTCTCGGCTGTAAGATAAGATTCGATTTCGTCTCGATTAAGATGATAGTAAGCTAACGCTGCATAAACTTGAGCGAGGGTAACATTGCCCATACGCTCAACAATGTCTTCCGCACCTAAGCCTTTTTTATACCAGCGTGCAATTCGTTGAACGGAAACTCTAGTATTAGCAATGCGGGGACGACCCCCTAAAATTCCCTCTTTAGCGACAATGAGTGTGCCAATATCACTTGTAGTTGTCATAAACCAAATTTGTGTGGAGTCGATCGACACATACTATTCTATTTCAGTTGTTACTGTTGAGAAAAAAATTGTTACCGTAGCAAAAAGATGAATCATCTATAACAAAACATACACGCAATCATCAGACTTGGAGATGAGAGTGGCTATGTTGCCGAATGTCTTGAAATCTCAGTTGTCACCGAAGGTAAAACCCGAGACGAAATCTCACATAAGTTGATGGAAGCGGTAAGTTTGCATCTTAAGGGAGAAAACCCTGCTGAGTTTGGTTGAGTCGCTCAACCCTCTTTAAGTGTCACCTTTGAACTGCAACTAGATGAGGCATAACTCCCCTGCAATT
>CAYXDG010000148.1:0-1935 GCA_964463655.1 uncultured Dactylococcopsis sp. | reverse complement strand
AGTTATTTATATTATTAATTAGTTATTTGTTCGTTGTTCTTCGTTCTTGGTTTACTGGATAACTGGTTGTTACTCTAGGATTGTTTGCTAGAAAAATGAGATTGTTATGGAATATCGTCAATTGGGAAACACTGACTTACAAGTCAGCCTCTTATGTCTGGGAACGATGACATGGGGAGAACAAAACACCCTCTCTCAAGGGTTTGAACAAATGGATTACGCCATCGAACAAGGGATTAATTTCTTTGATACTGCAGAAATGTATGCGGTTCCCCCAAAAGCAGAAACCTATGGACGCACCGAAGAGATTATTGGAGAATGGTTGGTTAGTCGCAGAAAGCGCGATCGCGTGATTCTGGCGAGTAAAGTGGCGGGAAAAACGACGATGAATTGGATTCGCAGGGGAAGCAATCAGTTAGACCGTCCAAATATTACAGAAGCCCTCGAAAATAGCCTCAAACGCCTCAAAACAGACTATATCGACCTCTACCAACTCCATTGGCCCGATCGCCCCACCAATCGCTTTGGAAAGCTAGGCTTTGCTTACGCAGCAGATGACCTTCCCTCTGGAGAAGTGGAAAAAATGCACGAAATTCTGACAGTTTTGGGAGAGTTTATCGACGCTGGGAAAATCCGTACAGTGGGATTATCCAATGAAAGCCCTTGGGGAGTGATGACCTATCTCAGACTAGCAGAAAAATACAGTCTTCCCCGCATGGTCAGCATTCAAAATGCTTATAACTTACTCAATCGGAAATTTGAAGTGGGTTTATCAGAAATCGCCGTGCGAGAAAACTGCGGTTTACTGGCTTATTCTCCCCTCGCTGCGGGAACTTTGACGGGAAAATACCTTGGCGGAAACATTCCTCATGGAAGTCGTCGCAGTCTCGATTCTCGTTCCTCCCGCTACGATAATCCCCAAGGGGAATCCGCAACTAAATCTTATTTAGAAGTCGCTAAACGCCACAATCTTGACCCCGCACAAATGGCGATCGCATTTGTGAATCAACAACCCTTTGTTACCTCAAATATTATCGGTGCGACGAGTAGGGAACAGCTAAAAACGAACATCGGCGCAATTAACGTAAAATTGTCGGAAGAGGCTTTAAAAGATATTGAAGCTGTCCACAAAGAAAACCCTAATCCTTGTCCATAATGGTGCATACTCAACGCCCCCCGACTCAAACCGAGTTAGAGATTGCAAGTAGCGATCGCGAACAACCTCCCATTCCTATCACCCATCATTCAAAACCCACCTTATCCTTCTGGAAAACCTTTCTCCTGATGACCACAGGGGGGATCACCGTCGCCACCCTTTTAATTCTAGTGGGAATTTGGCGGGCGGGAAGCAGCTTTTTTAGTCTGATTGAAGATTTTTTCAACGCCCCACCTCCCACTCCTACCGTGTCTGTTCCGACAATGGTCGTTAATCAGATTCAAGGCGTGACCGAACTGACAACGGCGATGTTTACGATGGAATCCATTGTTCCCACCGAACAAGACCGCAAATTTGGAAACTTTACCATCGGAACGACTCAATTACTTTATATCGCCCAAGGAGAAGTTCGCGCTGGGGTAGATTTGAATCTTCTGACTGCATCTGATGTAACGGTTCATCCAGAAACAAACAGCGTCGTAGTGACGATTCCCCCTGCTAAGATTTTAGATTACAAGTTAGACGTGACAAATTCTCGGGTTTATGACTACGATCGCGGATTCTTGAACTTAGGCCCCGATGTTGCCCCCCACCTCCAAACCTTAGCCCAACGCAAGACTCTGGAAAAAGTGGTCAGTGCTGCTTGTCAGCAAGGGATTTTAGACCAAGCCCGCGATCGCGCTGAAATGACGATTAAAACTCTCTTAACCAACAGTGGTTATCGTGAGGTGAAAGTGATCTCGGAAGCGTCTCCAAGTTGCGGAATCAATGAATAATTA
>CAYXDG010000147.1:0-2301 GCA_964463655.1 uncultured Dactylococcopsis sp. | reverse complement strand
AATCAATTAAAGTCGTCCTAGAAGGACGAGGCTTTAAACCCAATTTTTAGGTAACTGATCAAAGGTGACCATTGGTTTCGCTATTCGTACTTACGCTTGCTAAAAGTTAGCTCCATTTTGCCTAACTATTGGGCGAAGATGCAAGATTGAGCCGTAGAGTATTATGATACATTAATCGAAGAGAGCTAATTAATAATGAGGAAATCAGGCTATGACAATTAAAAATCAATTATTCCAAGAACTGGAAACTGCTCCAGAAACTGTTATTGAAGAAGTTTTTGACTTTTTATTACTCGCTAAGATCAAATATCATCGCCAGAAATCTAATGAAGAGTTGGACAAAAAACAGTCGTTGGGAGCATTTGCCGAGCAATTAGTGGCTGATATTCCTGAAGATGTTCTAAATAATTTGCCTGCTGATAGCGCCCAACAGCATGATCATTATATTTATGGGACTCCAAAACGAGAACAATGAAGACGGTTTTTGCTGATACTTTTTACTGGATTGCTTTATTAAACCCTAGAGATCACTGGTATCAAACTGTACTTAACTATACTTATAATCACCCAGATCAAACCATAATTACTACAGATGGCATTGTTGAGGAAGTTCTTAACTATACTTCTTCTAGAGGGTTTTTGATGAAACAAAAAGCCCTTTTGCTATATAAAAAGATGTTACAAGAACTCAATATAGAAGTCATTTCTTATAATTCGCAGTTACGAAAACTAGGCTTGGAGTTGTATGAGCAGCGTTTAGATAAAGGCTATAGCTTGACAGATTGTATTTCAATGATAGTAATGCGACAAATGGGCATTCAAGACGTGCTGTCTCACGATAAACACTTTTTGCAAGAAGGGTTTAATCTTGTGTTTAATTAAAAGATGGTGTTCCTTTGTGTTTCATTATTTCAATCACCCTCTGACTGCCTAAGCCATCAACTAACTGTTTTCCTTTTTCGCTCATTTGTTGTCGTTGTTTTTGGTCAGAAAGTAACTGAGAAATCTCTGTTGTCAATTGATTGACACTCAATTGTTGATACCAGCCTAAACTAACGGTTACTCCCATTTTGCCTAACTGTTGCGCGAAGGTCAAAGATTGAGGCAAAATTGACCGCGCTGATTGATAGAAAAAACCAATCAGATGGAAGTTCCTACTTGCTTGTTATAATCGTCTTGATTCTGAAGAAAGTTAGAAACAATCAGTTATGAAAATCAAAGCAATTGTTCATCCTGCCGAAGAAGGGGGATATTGGGCTGAAGTTCCAGCCTTACCCGGATGTATCACAGAGGGAGATAACATGGAAGAGTTGATGAATAATCTCCAAGATGCGATCCAAGGGTGGTTAGAAGTAGCGAATGAAATAGACAATGCGGAGTCAGAAGTGCTGGAAATATCAGTGTGAAGTCGGTTTCAGGGAAAAAACTTTGTAAGATTGTTGAGCAGAAAGGCTGGATTCTTAAAAAAATTACAGGTAGTCATCATATCTACGAAAAACCAGATGAAAAGAAGATAATCTCTATTCCTGTGCATCGTAATCAGGATTTAAAAATAGGTACACTTAGATCAATAATGAAAATTGCTCAGTTAGAGGAAAATGATCTCTAATATTATCTAGAAGATAAAAGCTGAGACCACGCTTCTATTTTTCTCTCTGTCCCCTATTTTCCTATTATTTGATCAATTACTCTTTGACTCCCCAAACCATCTACTAACTGTCTTCCTTTTTCACTCATTTGTTGGCGTTGTTTTTGGTCAGAAAGTAACTTAGCAATGGTTGCGTTCAATTGATTAATGGTTAAGTGGTGATACCACCCTAAACTAACGGTTATTCCCATTTTGCCTAACTGTTGCGCGATCGCGCATCTTAGTTTACTGTTGCTCTAACCAAGTTTCTAACTCTTCCACTGTTGAAAACTCAAGTAACTCCTCGGCTAAAGTTTCCAGTTGTTCTACGGATAATTCCCGAATTTGCTGTTCCAGAGTCGCGTTTAATGCTCCAAAACGACGATTTAATTGGCGCAAGACTACTTTGGCTTCTCCGATTTGCTCTCCTCGTCTTTCTCCTCGTCGCTCTCCTATCTGCTCTCCTTCTTGTAAAATCTGCTGATACCAAGGAGACTCTCTTAAGACTGCCATATCCCACCTCATAATTTCCTGTACTACTGGTAGTTCTAACACATAAGACGCAAAAAATGAGAGTAGCGGTTCCAACTCGTTTAAGTCTTCATCTGCTCTCAATTCTCGCAAGGCTTCTCTGACGACTGTTTCTTCTCCACCACCCTTTAAAATCGGGACAA
>CAYXDG010000146.1:0-2319 GCA_964463655.1 uncultured Dactylococcopsis sp. | reverse complement strand
CCTTTCCAATAGGCTTCTAATGCTTTTTTCAACTCGCGTTTTTTCCCAATGCGAGGATAACCGAGAGTTTGGGTTTGAATCTTCATGATTGAAGTCTCCTTAATTGAAGTAATGTTTCTTTCCAGGTGATGCGACTAACCAATAATCATTGGTCACTGTTTTGAACTTGGCATTCTGCGGACATTTTTAGCGATTCCCAGCCATTTCAGAAGGCGGATCACCTGCCAAACCAAATCGATTTCCCACCAGCGCGTGGAGAATTGAGCAGACGACTGAACCGCATGATGGTTGTTAGGCACTCCTTCACCAAAACTTAAGAGCGCTACCCACCAACAGTTTGTAGAACGATCGCTGAGATCAAAATTACGATAGCCGAACGTATGACAGGCACTATTAACTAAAAACGTCGCATGAAAGCCAACAAACAAGCGGAAAAACGTCCCCCACAGGAGAAATGGTATTCCCCCTAACCCGTAAAGCAAGACAGCAAGAGCAATCTGCAAGGTTAGATAATGTTGATGACAAAACTCGTAAAATGGATCATTGGCGATATCTTTGGTAAAGTGAGCCAATTTTCCCCGACTCGGAACTTCATGTAAGACCCAATTAATATGACTCCACCAAAAGCCTCGGGTTGAATCATGAGGGTCTTGGGGGGAATCAGTATAGAGATGGTGCATCCGATGATACCCCACCCATCCTTTAACGCCTCCTTGACCCGCTAACGTCCCGCACAAGATAAAACAGTATTCCAGTGCTTTAGGGACTTTTAAGCTGCGATGGGAAGCAAGGCGATGATAGCCGAGAGAAATTCCTAAACCAATGGTTATGCAATGGAGGAAAATCGCGACTCCCACAGCAGATAGAGTAACGTTACTGGGAAAGACAGCTAAGAATGCGCCTAAATGAATAATAACAACTACCCCAATCAGTTCCCAACGCAGACGCGGTGGTTGAGTTTGATCCGTTTTGTTTTGATTGCACACTGAGTTTGTCATAGAGTTAAGTTTTTTAATGAGTCCCTTGGGGTTGAAATTCTGTCCAACGTCGCTGCACCTGTTCATAACAAGCAGCAGGAGAAACCCTGAGATTTTGCAGTCGGTTCACGTCTAACTCACCATTACCCGTGAGTAACAGAATGATTTCCAGAGTAGGATCATAAGCTGCGATCGCGCTTTCTAAAACAGTAATCGCCTTGGTTGGCAGCGCGATCGTTTGGCAATAGGCGGTTACGTCTTTTGCTGGAACATAAGTGAGATTGAATGCAACCGAATCAGTTTTCCAATCCATTTCAGGGGAAATGGTTTCAGTGACATCACAAACCACAACTCCTGCACCCGCTTCCAAATAACCTTGCCAAGCTGTGTGTCCAATCTGAAAAAGATTTTGATGAATTAAGTGATTTTGCCAGCAGCAAAAATAGGACTGCCAGCTTTGATTTGCAATTTTCAAAAGTTTTCTCCTTTCTTAACAGGGAGTGTCGAGAGTTTACCTCAGAGCCAGAGTTACTTTCACAGAGCCGTTGTGAAGCTAGACGAGGTTAGAGATTCCTCATTCAAACTTCTACCAAGCAAAGCAATAAGCATACTCGCTGCTGCTAATTTGTTTCTATTGGGTTTTGACAATTCTGAAAGGCTTAAACTGGGAAATCGAATCGTAAACGATTCCCACAACAACTGTAGTTCTCAAGTAATTGAGATAAGTGCCATATTGACAGAAAGGATGACTTTTGAGTTGGAAATGCCATCAAAGGTCGCAAGCATTGGTAACCCTCAAAGGAGAGTCTTTGCTTCTTAAAGCCGAGCCTTGATTGACCTTGCTTGAACAGAAAATCTTGTAATTTAACCATCACCTAAAACCTCGTAGATGAAAATGAGCAATATTGGTCGTTGTTTGAACTGGCGGGCGTTCTGACTGAGAAACAATAGATGTTCCATCACAGCTGCGGGACAGCGTCGGATTTGCACCGATCTTTCCCCGTTTCCTTCAACAGGTGGTCTCTGTTAAAACCAATTTTTACCAACACAAGCCACATTAACATACTTTGATTTAATCTGACTTGCACTGGTCTTTTTCCGTTTCTTTCAACAGGTGATATCCTTTCAAACCAATTTTTAACAACACAAGTGATACTAACACACCCTACGCTAGAATAAAAACGATTATCATTATTGCTTTATTGATCCATGTCTCTCAACCTCTACAACACCCTCACCAAGGTCATTTTGTTAGCCAATTGGTTAAGTCATTGGGTGGCGTGGCTAGGTTTGATTGTCTATCGGTTGGGACTTAGTTAAATCTTTTAATCTTCTTAATTAC
>CAYXDG010000145.1:0-2447 GCA_964463655.1 uncultured Dactylococcopsis sp. | reverse complement strand
CTGCATCCAAAACTGAGGCGATGAGGGTAATCAGGATGAAAATGGGAATCGCGTTGGTCAGAAATTGCTGAATACTCCCTTTTGCTTCTCGCCAAATATCCATAACTCTCGGTTTTTCTAAAAAAATCTGGTGTTCGATCATTAATTCATTGTGGGGAGAGCGAGCAATTGAAGGAGAAAAAATACGAGTGTAAATGAGAGTGGTAATTGTCAAATAAAGTAAATAAGGGATTACCAACCACTGTAGTTTCGCCGCACTAAAAACAGCTAAAGTTGCCCCAAATTGATAGGAACAAGCCGAACCAAACGCGATCGCGCTAATGCAGGTTTGACGAGTGCAGCCAGAACAGGAACGGGTACTAATCACCGCAGGCACATTACAACCAAAACCCATCATCACTCGTACTAAATCCCGCCCTGATAAGCCAAAGGGACGCAACAGAGGATGCAGAGCAATGGTTAATCGTTCCAATAACCCACTAGCTTTATAAGCACCTAACAGCAAAGCGTACAAAATAACTGTTGGCACTGCCCAGACAAAGAGGAGGGGCCCCATCGTCACGATACCGTAAGACCCGACCAGTATTTCTTTGAAAAGAAAAGGCAGGGAAGAGAGAGCGGTAATAATCGGGTCAAGAACGGTTGCCACTAAAGGATCGACAACTCCTGCAAAGGTATTAGCTCCCCAAACCGCAATCACCGCAGGCAGCAAGAGAAGCGCGATCGCGCAGAGCCAACCCCATTGACGATTCTCTAACCAAGTCGGAGCAGGTTCAAGTGAAGGGTGAGTTTCCCTCGGTCGCCAGTGCTGAGGAAATGGAGAAGGGGTTTTCAATGCTGTGAAAATATCTTCTCGGTTCTTCTCCCTTAAATTTCGGGCATTCACAGGAATAATCTTCAAGCCAGAGGCTTCTTGCCAATTCTCAATCACTAGGTCAGTCCCAGCCTTGATTTTATCCCAAAATGTCATCACCACAATTCCTTGTTTTTCCGCCACTAAAGGCAGTAACTCCCGTAAATCTTCTGCTGCATGAGTTGCTTTAACCACTAAGATTGCGGTTTCATTTTCTTCAAGTTGGGCGATCGTGTCTTGACTGGTTTTACAATCAGAACGGTAAAGGAGTCCTGGTGTATCAATAAACTGATAATCCTTAGTTTCATAAGTTTCACAAGTCACAGTCGATCCGCGAAAGTTAGCACTGTAAGCAGTTTGAGCAGTGAGAGCAGAAATCAGTTGAGATTTACCTGTACTTTCTTTTCCAAGGAGCAGAATGGTGCGCTGAGTTGTGCTGGGCATGGCTCGTCAATAAGATAATGATTATCATTATTATAATAGCTGTTAACAAAACTCTTTGTCGATTTACCATTGATGCTACAATGAGAACGATTATCGTTTTAGAGTTGGGAATGGTTACAACAAAAATTAATCAAGCTGTGGATATTGTCATTGTCGGTGCTGGGGCTGCGGGTGTTGGCTGTGGCATTGTTCTCAAAGAGTTGGGAATCGAAAACTTTACGATTTTGGAACGACACCAAGTTGGCGCTTCTTTTACTCTCTGGCCAGAGGAAATGCGCTTTATCACCCCCTCGTTTCCTAGTCATGGCTTTGGATTATTAGACCTGAATGCAATAGCTCTTCAAACGTCTCCAGCACTGGCTTTCAAACAAGAACACCTCACTGGCAAGCAATATGCCTTTTATCTACAAACCGTTGCCGATCATTTTGAGCTTCCTGTACAAACAGAAACTGAGGTGCAATCTGTAACTCCCCTACCGCAAGGCGGTTTTTCCTTAGAAACCTCGCGGGGAAAGATACAGTCACAGTTTGTCATTTGGGCAGCAGGAGAATATCAATCTCCGAAACTGAACCCATTTCCAGGAGCGAGTGAGTGCTTGCATAATTCACAAGTTCGCTCTTGGCAAGACTTAGAAGGGGAAGAATTTATTGTCATTGGCGGTTATGAAAGTGGTCTGGATGCTGCTTCCAATTTAGTTGCTTTGGGGAAAAAGGTGGGAATCATCGATCGCGGTGAACCTTGGAATAATGACCATCCCGATCCCAGTATTGGTCTCTCTCCCTACAGCTTGCAACGTCTAGACTATGTTTATCGTACAGGACGCTTGCAACTGGTGGGAAATACTGCCGTTGAACAAGTGGAAAAAATCCCGACTGGGTATGTTGTTTATAGCCATGCTCAAAAATGGTTGACCTCTCATCCTCCCATTCTCTGCACAGGCTTTGAGAGTAGCTTGAAGCAAATTGCAACTTTGTTTGATTGGTCTGAAGGGTATGCTGCCCTCAATGAACATGATGAATCGACTATTACTCCAGGTTTATTTGTCATTGGCCCCTCTGTCAGACAAGGAAATTTGATTTTTTGCTTTATTTATAAGTTTCGACAACGGTTTGCTGTGGTTGCTAGCGCGATCGCGCAACGTCTGGGAAT
>CAYXDG010000144.1:0-2586 GCA_964463655.1 uncultured Dactylococcopsis sp. | reverse complement strand
GTAATATTAACCAGCGTACCTTGGAAGAAGGTTTCGCGGTTTATACACATTTCTTTACATTCATCTACTATTATATATCCTTCGTCACTGAAGATTTCTAATTTTCCTTTATTGTTCTTTACAAAACTCTTGAGTGAGTCTAATCCAATGCCCCCTGTAATTTTACCCTGTCTGGTTGTATGACCTATCTCGAAAGCCCATTCAAGTGCCTGATCTGCTGGTAGATCATCCTGATCAAGGAAATTTCGCACATTATGAGGAATTCCGACACCAAAATCTACTACGGTTAATTTGAGTTTGCAAAGGTTGGGATAGTATTGTCCACAACTAAATACACCAACCTTAGTTTGACTATGTTCAAAGGCATTTGCGTAAATCTCCCAAGTCGTCGAAACAATAGCATTCTGTAGTTCTTGACTTACGGCAATGTGACCTTTTCCCAACCACTCCTCAGATAGATAAGACACTATGGCATCTTTGTCTTTATTTGCATCTTGATCCTCTCTGTAAGGAATAGAATTTCCTTGATGACAGTCTCTACCATTCCCAAAAAATTGCAAAAAGCAGTTTTTATGAAGATTTTCTTTGATGTTATATTGAAGTGTTTTTTCATCTAATATGAGTTCTATATTATGATCTTCAATAAATCGAGCTAGCCCACCGATAAAGGCAACTGCATTTTGGCGTAGAAATTTACACTTAGAGAAATCAAAGATAACTTTTGAAGAAGTTCCCTTAGTGCAGATACTATTAACTCTTTGCCAAAGCTGGAATAGACAATCAAAGTCTTGTTCTTCATCATTAATGGTAGGGATAACAATATTAAACGCCACAAGATAATCAATCTTACTCTTAATTTACTCGGTTTAACTTAAATTATAAATTATGCTTTCATTTTTCTATAATCGCGCTTAGGCAGCATCTTTATAATAAGGGGAAGGAACAGTTTGATAAACTTGCATTGCATGAAGGAAAATCACTTTTGTTTTATCTGCAATGTCTTCTTCTTCATAACTCTCTACTGGCAAGCCTGTTTCTTCACTGTAAAGAAAATCATAAATTTTACCATTAATCCGATCGCGCGTGGATTCTTTCTCGTACCACTGATCCAGTTGGGTGATTTCTTCTTTCAATAATTGCAACAGGTTACTCGCCACTTGTTTAATATACTTGACTTCTGATTGTTCGAGATTTGGCTTTTTCAGTAAATCGAAAATCGCAAGGGCTTCTTCACTTAAGCCTTCACGGGTCGATCGCTGTTCTTCTTCCTCTAAGTCTTGGATAAAATCAAAGAGTTCTTCAAAGGTTTGTTCAATCGTTAAACGGTCTTTTTCTTGGTTATAATGATCGATGATTTCTTCATAACGCCTTTGATAATCAATGCGGGAACTATTCCGATTGAGCATTTCTTTCAGTCGATTTTCAACTGCTTGTTTTAAGTTTTGGACAGTGGTTCGGGGTTGAGATGTTTTGCGAAACTCTTCTTTTAGACGTTCAAAGTCAATTTGGCTGATGTCATAGAGTTCACCCTCTTCTGTGTTGGTATTCGTAACTTCAATGGTTTCACCAACAACTTGATAGAGTTCCCTCAAAACTTCATTAACATTACTTACTTGTTCGTCTTCTTCTAACTCCCGATCGAGCAATTTAATGGCATCATGGACTTGGCGATAGTCATTAACTCCAGTAATATTGATACTCGCCTTAAACTTCCGAAAAACTTCTCGACACAAAATCCTAAACCGCTTACGGGTTTCGCTATCTTCGTTAATTGCTTCTTTCGCCGTTAAAATGGCTGCATTGCGAGTAAAACCTGTTGCTTCTAAAATTTCATCAAGAGACGCATTTCTAGTTTGTAAAAATTCCTTCACTTCATCGATCGCGCCTTGTAATTCTTCTAACAGATTGTCCTGCGATCGCGCTGGATTTACCCTTTGATCCTCTTCTTCTCTGCCTTCATCTGTTGTTCCTGCGAAAGTAGCAAGGGCTTCTCTTAAGTTTTGCAAAATCCCGCAATAGTCAACAATTAAACCGTTATTTTTCCCCTCATAAACCCGATTCGCCCGCGCGATCGCCTGCATTAAGGTGTGGGCTTTTAGGGGTTTATCTAGATATAAAATAGAGAGGGGAGGAACATCAAAACCTGTTAACCACATCGCACAAACGATCGCGATCCGAAAAGGATGATTTGCTTCTTTAAAGGCTGCCTCAAGACTGATTCGTTTTCCGTCTGCGAGTTCAAATCCGTTATTGATACGATTACGATGAAAATTGATTTCTTCTTCTAATCCCCATTCCCGAAACTTTTGCACTTCTCCTTGTTCTTGGCTAACAACAACAGACGCGATCGTTTCTTCCATCCATTGGATTTGACGTTGTTTGTAAAGGGCTTCTTGTTGGTCAGTGATGCTGTTTAATTGCTGTTTCAGTTCGTTGATTTCTGCTTGCCAATAATGGGTTATTTTCTCATACATTCGCACACAAGTTATTTTGTCGATGCAGACAAACATCGCCTTTCCCATTTCCCAAGCATTGGCGTAATGCCTTACAAAATCTTGCGCGATCGCGTCCAGTCTTGGTTCTGCG
>CAYXDG010000143.1:0-2621 GCA_964463655.1 uncultured Dactylococcopsis sp. | reverse complement strand
AAAACGGTTAAAGGTAATGCGATTGTTCCTTCTTATGTTTTAGAATATTTGTTGGGTCAATATTGCGCTACAAATGATCAAGCATCGATCGAAACTGGGATTGAAACGGTTAAGGAAATTCTGAGTAAACATTATGTCCATCGTAATGAAGCGGGATTGATTCGTTCTAAAATTCGCGAAAAAGGACGTTACAAAGTCATTGATAAAGTGAGTGCTACCCTCAATGATAAAGCAGATGTTTACGAAGCCAGTTTTGCCAATTTAGGAATTAAACAAGTTTTAGTAGATTCGGGAACCATTAAAACGCACCCGAAATTATTAGTGAGTGGCGTTTGGTGTATTGCCGATCTAGAATATGAATTTATAGAAGATCAACGGGTTTGTCCCTGGGTTTTATCCTCTCTCAAACCGATTCAATTATCTCATTTTGATTTTGAACAATATATTAAAGCACGAAAAAAGTTTACCACAGAAGAATGGATTGATCTCCTCCTTCAGAGTATTGGGTTTAATCCGCAATGGTTTGATAAACGCCGAAAACTGACTCAATTAGTTCGTATGATTCCCTTTTGTGAACGTAATTATAATCTCATTGAATTGGGACCAAAGGGGACGGGAAAATCTCACATTTATTCTGAGTTTTCTCCTCATGGCATTCTGATTTCTGGTGGGGAAGTAACTGTTCCCAAATTATTTGTTAATAACTCTAGTGGCAAAATTGGCTTGGTGGGTTATTGGGATTTGGTAGCGTTTGATGAATTTGCAGGGAAGAAAAAGCAAGTTAATAAAGCTCTTGTCGATATTATGAAAAACTACATGGCAAATAAGTCTTTCTCGCGAGGTGTAGAAACTCTTGGCGCGGAAGCCTCAATGGTATTTATTGGCAACACTCAACAGACGGTTTCTTATATGTTGAAATATACGAATTTGTTTCAGGATTTACCCGAAAAATTCTATGATTCTGCATTTTTAGACCGCATTTATTATTATATTTCGGGCTGGGAAGTGGATATTATTCGCGGTGAAATGTTCTCTAATGGTTACGGTTTTGTGGTGGATTATTTAGCGGAGATTTTACGCTTTTTGCGGAATCATGATTATTCTCAATATTATCAGGATAATTTTACATTATCTTCTGATCTGTCAACGCGCGATCGCGATGGCATTAATAAAACATTTTCTGGTTTAATGAAAGTTATTTTTCCTCATGGGGAAGCAACAATAAAGGAAATTGAAGAACTATTGAGATGCGCGATCGAAGGTCGCAAACGAGTCAAAGATCAGTTATTGCGGATTGACTCCACTTATTCGGCAGTTAACTTTTCCTATCAAGATCAAGAGGGAAATTTGAATACAGTCACTACCTTAGAAGAAGAAGAATACGCTTCCTTTTATTATCAAAGCGTCAAACCCCAACAACAAAAAGAATTAGCAAATGACTCATCAGAATTAAAAGAGCAACACCTGATATTTCAAGAGAACCAGCGCGGGGTTTCCTATGATAACCTATTTGGCTCTTACCTAAAAGGAGTTCACAAGCTAACAATTACTGATCCTTACATTCGTCTGTTCTATCAAGTCCGAAACCTAATGGAATTTCTGGAAACGGTTGTTAAACACAAAACAGATGAGGATGAAGTTACTGTTCACTTAATCACCATACAAGATGAATGGAACGCCTCTCAACAGACAGAATATCTTGAGCAAGTTGCTCAGTCTTGCTTATCGGTTGGCCTTAATTTTACTTGGGAATTTGATCGCACAGAGACCATACACGCTCGTCATATCATTAATGATCTTGGATGGAAAATTATCTTGGATCGAGGATTAGATATTTTCCAACAGTATGATATGAATAATGCCTTTGTCTTTGCCAACCGCCTCCAGCAATTTCGATCCTGTAAGGCTTTTGAAATTACCTATGTTAAGAATCAAGATTCTTAAGTGCCAGAATTACTTGCTTGCGCTAAACCTGCTTGAGTCCAGAGTATATCGGTCTTCACAAATTTCATAGTAAGGACAACCAGAAAATACCTGAGCTCAATCTCTCCTTTTTTATCTTGCTTTTTCAATTTCTGTAACAAGGGCGCGATCGTGGTATTTTTACCTGCAAAGGGAGGATTCCCAAAAATGGCATCAAATCCCCTATTCGCTCGATCGAACACTTCGGGAAATTCAATCTCCCAGTTAAACACCTTAATTCCCGTCTCCCCTTCTCGCATTCGTTTACAAGAAGGCTTCAGCAGTTACTTGTTTTCTTAAACAAATTATGCTATTGTTATAGATAGTTAGTAATTTTGAGGGGATGACTGAGTTGATAACAACAAATCAAGCAGCACTTGGGTCTGGGTGTTACCCCTAAAACTCTTATTGACCGTTGGTTTCCGTCTTCTAAAACTTGTTCTAATTGTGGAGTTAAAAAAGAAAACCTGTCTCTATCAGAAAGAACTTTTCACTGTGAGAGTTGTGGTTTTAGCTGTGATAGAGATTTGAATGCAAGTATTAACTTGTTTTTCGCGGGTAGTTCGCTCGTGTAAGTCTGTGGACTAGATAGAGCCGTCTCTTCTAGGAAGAACCCTCGTGGTAGGAAGCAGGAAGTTAACAGCAAGATTGTCCTTTTT
>CAYXDG010000142.1:0-2777 GCA_964463655.1 uncultured Dactylococcopsis sp. | reverse complement strand
AGATGATAATCTTTTCCAGACCCATATTGCCAGGCTTCAACTAAGCGATGAAAGCGATATCGTTGTTCTGGAGAAAGGTTTTTCAAGGCGGGAAGGAAGGGTTGACTCAACTGAGATAACCCACTATACAATCCCAAGTTGAAATAGTGTTGTAGCCAATCTAGCAGAGGAAAAATACCAACTTGAGGAATCACTGGAAAAACAATATCAGGTCGTGTTGTTGCGGTTAAAGCAAGAGTCTGAGTTAAAGCGGGAAACTGAACCACATCCTGGAGAAACGGCTTGAGAACATCATCTCCTAATTGGTTCATCCCTGTAAAGACTCCACTGAGAAGTTCATTAATCTGGTTGGGAGACAATTGTTGATTCATTCCCACACTCATCGTTCTTTGGAACAGCCATGTGACAGAAATATTTGGCTGATAGGGCTGTAATAACGCTAAATCTGTGCGAGAAAGGGCGTTGGCATTTAAGGCTTCTGTAATTCCTTCTGTGAGACGAGACAGATGTCGGATCATTGCGCCAAACCCACCAAAACTAACAGGAGATTGCATTCCACTACTATCGCCAACGGGTAGAATCCGCGACCAAGGAACTCGCAGGGGACTCTGTTTAAAGGCGGGAAAGAAGCCAAATAAAGCCCGTTTAAAGTTTAGTTGAGAAAGCTCTGTTTGTTGATATTTTGGTAACAAACGGAAATATTCATCCATAAAAAATTCTAAACTAGGTCGATCGCTTGCGGCATCGAGATAGGTAAATAAATAAGTCGTCCGTCCATCTTTAGCAGGAAATGCTTCCCAAAAGTATTGACATTGGTTTTGAATCGGTGTAAAAGAAGCCAGTAAATCCCCTGTTTCATTGTTAGGATATCCGTCCGCACAACTGCCAACCACGACACAAGTTCCCTCTGGTTTTTCTCCTTTTCTTGCTTGTTTGACAATGGGCGAAAAATTTCCCATCGCATCCACTAGCAAGCGAGTGGTTAGAGTTTCTCGATCGCTTTTAACAGTAACACTATTGGGATGAATAGTTGCGCCAGCAAAAGCCGTTTTTTCGAGTAATGTTCCACCAGCATTGAGAAATTTATGCTTGAGTAAATCAAGCAGCATCACAGGATAAACGCCGATATTTAAAACATCATTGACCCAGAGTTCTATTCCTTGATGAAATGCTACTCTTGCGGGATTATAGCTGGAGGCGATCGCGCTTTCCAATTCGGTTTCTGTTAAGAGTCCTAGTTTGACAAGTTCTAGTAGTTCTTGACGGGAAATATTCCATTCTTGTTCCCGTCCCCGTAAAATTCCTCGTTCTAAAACGCCGACTTTAAAGCCTCTTTGCTGGAGTCCTGTAGCAAGTAAAATGCCTAGTGTTCCCCCGCAGATTACCACATCAAAGGTTGAGGAAGAAACATTTTCATCGCTGGTTTCAATAACTTGTGGGATGGTGTTTTGGGTTTGGCGAATATTAGACCAAAGTTGGTCAGCTTTCCGCAGTCCACCTAAAACATCCCCTGGGAGTTGTGAAAGAATTTGTTCTTTGTTCATTTTTTTGGGTAACTGGTAACTGGTCACTGGTTACTGATTACTGTAACGATCGCAGGAAGAAATAATAAACCGTCAATAACTAAATCATAAAATAACAAGGGGGTATCTTCATCAACTGTCCAAATTAAAACTAAGGTGAAAAATGTCGCCATCAAAATGGCAGGATAAAAGGGAAGCAGCGCTGTCTGACCATAGCCAATCATAAGGCCTAACATTAATAGATTCATGGCAGTGAGAACAATGCGACTGCCTTCTACGCCAACCATTAAGGGTAAGGTTAACACACCTTTTTTAGTATCTGATTCGAGATCGCGCACATCAAACAGATTGGCGTTTGACCCTTCAAAGGCGAAAATAAAACAAGTGGTGAGTCCAGCCCTAGTGTCAAAGCCTGTTTTGGCATAAGCTAAGGGAAGGGCGATCGCGGCATAAGTAATTATGGCATCAACAATCCATGCTTTTGCCCCTGGAATATCTTTCAACCGATACCAGCGCCATTGCTCTTGTCTTCGTAACGGAAAAATCGGCGCACCATAAATCAAGGGAAACACAATCGCCAGACTAACATAACGGACAGAAATTGGCGCAAACCAGAGTAAAACTGCCACACTGGAAACGGCAACTAAAACTAATCCTAACAGTCCAAAATTTGAGCGAAAATAGGCTTGTGCTTGTGCATTGCGACTCTGTTGGACATACGCATCAAACAGACGGTCTAAATTATAAGGAATTAGCGCCACAAAAAACACAAACGCGATCGGCCGCCAGTTGGTTTCTAACCCCATCATGGCTTGAGAAAAGCCCGTGAGAGAAGCCAAACCCCCAGCGACCCAAACACTAGGATAAATTAATAATTCCAAAGCGCGATCGCGCAGCCAGTTTCCAGTTTGAGAAAGATTCAACATCATGGGAGATGAGGAGTAAACCATCTTCTTAAATGTAACAAAACGTAAAGAAAAGTTAACTCAACCTTAATGGCGAGAAGCGATCGCCCTGTTGTCATTTCGCACCTGCGATCGCAAGAACCGAACCTTTCTCCGCTTCTCACTTTGCTAAGCTATACCTGAGAATTACAATTAGTAATGATTGACATCCTCTCCGCCCTAAAAGGCCGAGATTCCTACTAGAACGAACTTAATTGTTTGTCCTCTCGGTGGGTTGACGCTTCAACGGGAACAGCTACCCAATCGGTAGTCTCACACTCCCTCCAACATCCGTTTTGAGTCTCAGACA
>CAYXDG010000141.1:0-2871 GCA_964463655.1 uncultured Dactylococcopsis sp. | reverse complement strand
GATATCAAATCGAAAGATAGAATTGATAAAAGGGCGCGATCGCGTTTTCCCTCCAATAAAAACAACGATTACATCTAAGCTGACACGCATTTAAACTGCACATTTCATTCCGTAAAACCCAGTTATAGCTGGGATCACTCCAAAAGATTAAATGCTGAACAGCATACCTCAAAAGCTATCATTCCACTGTTCATAGAAAATCTCATTACCCATCATAAAAATCATTAGTGCCATCATCGGCTTCACCATATGCTCATAACTGACATCAACCTTAATTTTCCATTGTTGATCAGAGCCGATTAACTGCCCTGACACTCGCTGCTCTTTAAAGAAAAGCCTGCTATTTTTGCCAAGGTTAAGGCAGGTTTGCGTGGTTGAAAAGTTGCCACGATAACTTTTAACTGGAAAGGTATGGCGATTAAGAAAACCAAATAAACTCCCCTTACGCGATCCCACCATGACTTCAATCGTATCTCCTTGAATAGTTCCGTCAATAAACCAATGACGAGATATTTTCTGCTCCTGGTGTATCCACTGAAAATAGTGGGTATGCCCTTGAACGTTTCCATTTTGCAAGGATAGACAAACATCCCCATAACCAGTAGTCGTCTGATTAACAAGTGATTTTCCCTGGATTCGCGACGATATTCTCAGGAAGGTTGCTATGATACTGTCGCGCTCAAAATGCGCATCTTCCCCACCGCTTGATAATGTCAGACCACTATTATCAGATTGAATATTGTTGGTAATACTAAAACGTCCCCTGACTTGAGAACCCTCAGACCTCACTTCAATAGTGTAAGGCATCTGCACTGATTTTCCCAAAGTATTCGCCTTGAAGTTCTCCATACAAAGGATTCCAGAGGCACATTGTAGTCCTAGAAAGTCTCTCATCATTCTCCTTATTTTTGACCTAATATTTTGAGGCTGGTACACTTGACAGTATAACCATCAGCAATGTGCTCAAAATGGAAAGTATTTTGAAGCCTCGACTCCTCGCTAAAATACCAAAAAGGATGAATATAGAGGAAAAGCAATGGCGTAAAGCGTGGCAATTTTGGTTCGATCGCGCTATCCAACCCAACTAATCTTATGTCACTTATACATCTTCAGGTAGGCATATTGTAATTTTTGTCATGGCTCGGTTTTTGTCAAGTCGTTTTTTTAAGGTTTCAAGTTTCATCAGTTCAACGTTTAGATTACATGAATGCTTGTAATCAAATCTAAATTAACTAAATTGCAGCTACAAATTCACTCACAGTTAGCCCTGAAGTCCGAATCAAACTGCGTAGTGTTCCTTTTGCTACTTCTCTGTGATCGGGAACAGAAAGTGTAGCTAATTCTCCTTCTTGAACTAAGATGATATGACTTCCCCTTTGCCGTGCCACCTCCCAACCAAAAGACTCGAATACACGAACCACCTCACGCCCACTGAGTACGGGAAGCGCAGATGTCATTTAAGCAATTACCTCTACTTGATGAGTTTCTATGGTTAAGGGAAAGCCACGTTCAGCACGAACTTGTAAACAGTTAGCAATGGCATCTTTAATATTTTCCAGTGCTTCTTCCTTAGTCTGACCTTGACTCACACAGCCTGGAATGCTTGGACATTCGACAATCCAGATTCCATCTTCATCTCGATCGATTGTTACGTTGAACCTCATATCTTTAGCTGAAGTCAATTTGGTTGATTACGAATTACGCCTCTAGTATAGTCGCCATCCTCGCCAAAATACCAGAAAGGACAAACGTAGAGGAAAAGCAATGGCGCAGAGCGTGGCAATTTTGGATCGATCGCCCTCTCAGATGTTATAGAATTGATAAAAGGGCGCGATCGCGCCTGCCTTACCTGATGGTTCCCAGTCTGGAATTGATCGAAATCTGTATCAGATAGCAACTTCTAAAAAAGAAGAGGTAGCTGTTTCAACAACCTACCTGTTATTTTTTGATTCCAGCTTGTTTTAAGATACTATTTATTTACCATTTATTAGGATTCAATAGCATCATTGGATGGTGGATGCCAACCGCCCTGAATCCACAGACGACGGGCTTTAACAATCGCCCCCTCATTGTGCCGTTGGTCATTCAAATCTAGGCGATCGCACGTTGCACGTCCAATTGAAGTCTTGCCCCGAATGACTAGACCACCTTTCTCCCAAACAAAATGCTCATTCCACTGATGCAGTCGTGGGTTAAACAACTGAGTAGAAACTTTATATTCTGGATCAGTCCCTTCTGTGAAGTTGTAACGATAGCTATTACATCGCTGACAAGCCAAAGCCAAATTTTCAAATGTATCTGCCCCGCCACGCGATCGCGGTTGGATGTGGTCAATTTCAAACCGTGCTGCACTGGCTTCTTCCGAGGAATGGCAGTATTCACACAGATACTTAGCCCGCTCTCGAACCTGCTGCCGAATCTCTTTTGTAATCGCCATACCTACTCAGACTCAGCAATAATTTTTGCATTAAGCAGTGTGAAAATTCGATCGAGTTCCAAAATTCCAGCCAGTTCTACTGTTTCATCGGATGATAACTGTGACTCTCGCTGTTTCTCGTTCAGACTCTCTAGTCGCTCCTGTAAGTCTTCGCTAAGTTTGAATAAGAAAAGCCCTCGAACTGGCTTGATTTGAATGCCAGCATCAATAAAAGAGGAGGGTTGGATCATCAATTGTGCATTCATGGTTCACCTCAGAGACAATAATTATATTGATCGATTTTTGTTGAGTCGTTTCTTTAAGGTTTCAAGTTTCATCAGTTCAACGTTGGGTTAGACGATCCTTTGAAGATAAATTGACAACTTCTCTCTTACTCTCACTCTGTTGCTTTTGCAAGTCAGCAAAGATGGCTTTTAAGTCATGATTAAATGACC
>CAYXDG010000140.1:0-3050 GCA_964463655.1 uncultured Dactylococcopsis sp. | reverse complement strand
CAATAAGGGGGGGACTCTTAGGGGGACGTAGCGCCAATTTATCAAAATGGTATAAAAAATAACAAAATGAAAGAACGACTCCACTGTTGAAAAGGAAGTATGGTCGCTTGCCAGAGATTATTATAAGTTGAGCCATCTTCTAGCCCGGTGGCTGGAAATTCATGACGGCGGGGATGATAATAAGTCCCGAAGAGGAGATCAAAAATTGGGAAAAATGCTGCAAAGTTCTTATCTAAATGTTTAGTTTGGAAAGAGTGATGAATCCGATGATACTGGGGCCCTGTCATGATTTTTGAAAACCAACCGAGTTCGATCTTTAAATTCATGTGAATAAACTGAAGCCATAGAATATGAGCGAAGGAAAGTAACCCCAATTGCAGTCCGTTAAATTGAAATAATAAGCCCATTGGTAGTGCTAAAAAGATGATAATCAGTGGCTCTTCTAACCAGTGAACCCGCCAAGTGCTGGTGACGTTGAGAGATTGTTCGCTGTGGTGCAATTTATGCTGTTCCCACAAAAAGGAGGTTTTATGCTGCCAACGGTGAAACCAGTAATAAAAAAAGTCAGTGACTAAAAAATAGAATAAAGCGGCGATCGCGTAACCGAAAATTCCTTGCGGTTGAGGGAGATCAATCCAAGGCGCTCTGAGCCAGTCTTGTGCGATCGAGACGATCACTCCGATTCCCGCCCCTTGTATGAGAAAACGAATGATCACATTGTATAAAATGTACCATTTCAAATTAAACCAAATATGTGACATGGGCTGATGGCGTTCAACTGGACGAACGCACTCGATCGCCATAAAGCAGCCATACATGATTAAGCCAGTGAGTAGGTATTTGAGAAATTCCACAAGAGTCAAGTGCTGGGTGTATGGATTATTGACAATACTATCAAAAAATCTCATTTTGCTTATAATATAATTGCAATGAATTAGTAATAAACTTGAAGCGGGGGGCAAGTCTTTCATGAGCCAACCAAAATCAGTGGTTTTATGGATAAGCGCCCAAAAGCCCCTTTCTGTGACATAAATCATGGAATTGACCAGAAAAAATTAATGAGAAAATATTGCAAAAGCATAGAAGAATATGCTAAGGTAAAGGGTAAATCAAAGTTAGCTCAATATTTGGTTTTGCCCTCTTGCTTTGAGTCAATAGCTAAGATAAGTTATTAATACGATTAGGCAATAGAGAACTGATTTTGAGCTTTTTCTATACTTCCCAGATCAGCTTGTCGTTTAGTTTTCCTCGGTTTAGAAGCCTGTGTCATTATCTTTGCCATCCCCAACTCAGAATGATTCGTCTCTAGTAGAGCTTTTGCAGTGCCAAGCTCAAGCCTCTTCTGGAATTGGATATACTTATCTGCTCGATCGAGGTCATGGATTCGATCCCCATTCAACCTTGACCCTCAGCTATGAAGAGTTGGCACAGCAGGCAAAAATAATTGCAATAAATTTGCAAGAAAAAAACTGTCAAGGCGATCGCCTGCTCTTGATTTATCCGCCCGGTTTAGAGTTCATTCGTGCCTTTTTTGGCTGTTTAATGGCAGGCGCGATCGCAGTTCCCGTGTATCCTCCCCGCCCCAAGCAGAAGCAATCGCGCCTTGAGCATATTATTGCCGATAGCGGGGCAAAAGCTGTCTTGACAACCCTCAACCAATTGCCCAATCTAAAAAAGCAGAGCGTGGGGTCATTGCCATTGTGGACAACAGATGAGTGGGTCAAAGAGTCTCAGGATCAGCCCAATGATGATTTTAAGGTGGACAGAGACGCGATCGCCCTGATCCAATACACATCAGGTTCGACAGGTCAACCCAAGGGAGTTGTGGTCACTCATCGCAACCTCCTACATAACCTGCAAGTCATTTATGAAAAATTCGGTCATTCGCATCAAAGTCAAGGCGTAATTTGGTTGCCTCCTTATCATGACATGGGACTGGTTGGGGGGATTTTGCAACCGCTTTATGGGGGATTTCCTGTCGTTTTGATGTCGCCCGTGTCATGTTTGCGGAAACCGATTGACTGGCTAAAAGCGATTTCTCACTACCGAGCAACGACAAGCGGGGGGCCGAATTTTGCCTTTGATCGCTGTGTGGAGCGAATTAAACCAGAGCAGAAACAGTCTTTAGATTTAAGCAGTTGGGAAGTTGCCTTTGTCGGGGCTGAACCCGTGCAATATAAAACCTTAATGCGATTTACGAAAACATTTAGCGAGTGCGGGTTTAAGGCAGAATCATTTTATCCCTGTTACGGTCTTGCCGAAGCCACCTTGTTGGTGACAGGAGGAGAAAAAAGCAAACAACCCGCCTATTACTGCCCAGACTCCCAAAAAACTTGGGTGAGTTGCGGTTCATCCCCCAAGGGCGATGAAGTTCAAATTGTCGATCGCGCCTCTGGCCTTCCCTTAAAAGAAGGGGAAATTGGGGAAATTTGGGTAGCCAGTCCAAGCGTGGCTGAGGGTTATTGGCAACAGCCAGAAGAGACACAAGCAACATTCCAAGGGAAACTTGCAACAGGAGAAGGGACATTTTTGCGGACTGGAGACTTAGGATTTCTGCGAGAGGGAGAGTTGTTTGTCACTGGACGCAGCAAAGAATTAATGATTATTCGCGGTCAAAATATTTATCCTCAAGATATCGAAGACACCGTTGGCACCAGTCATGAATTTCTGTGTTTAGGAGCAGGTGCTGCATTTGGTTATGAGATCGACGGAGAAGAGCAGTTAGTCATCGTGCAAGAAGTCACTAGGGCAGGATGGCACAGGTTCAATCAAGAGGGGTTTCAACAAGAGATTGTGGAGAAGATTCGTCGGGCAGTTGCTCAAGAACATGGGATTAATGTGTATGCTGTGAAGTTAATTAAGCCCGGTCATTTGCCTAAAACCTCCAGTGGCAAAATCCAGCGCATGGCTTGTAAAGCAGAGTTTGAAAACGGTGGCTTTGAAGAAAGGGAACAGGGAAGCAAGGGAGCAATGGGAGACAAGGGAGATGGGGGAGAACCAATAACCAATAACCAACAACCAATAACCAATAACCAACAACCAATAACCAA
>CAYXDG010000139.1:0-3369 GCA_964463655.1 uncultured Dactylococcopsis sp. | reverse complement strand
ATAGAGCCGTCTCTTCTAGGAAGAACCCTCGTGGTAGGAAGCAGGAAGTTAACAGCAAGACTGTCCTTTTTGGTGGATTTTGTATAAGTTTATCAGAACGGAATTGTTAGAGATAATATATCCTGATGCTGAACAAAGCCAGAGCGATCAATTAATTGTCCACCCCATCCCTGTCCACCATCAGGACAACACTAATTAGTTGGTTGACTCAACAGCAGCAAAGGTTTCGTTTTTATTCTTACGAGAACGATTGCGACGGGTTAGGGTATTAAATAGCATGATGCCAATGCCCTTGATTAAGTTTCCTTCCAATTCTTTGAACATATTCATGTTTAAGCCAAAGGCATCATTGGCTTCATCCACAATGCGATCAGCTGTTGCTTGTTCAATGGGTAACTCGTTGAGGGCTTGACGATACTTATTTTTAAAGGCTTTCTCGTCGGAGATTTCTTCAAACTCATAGAAAGAAGTTCCCGCACCCTCTTCTAAGTTCATCGCTCGTTGGGCAATTCCTTTGAGGATTTGTCCGCCAGATAAATCGCCTAAATAGCGGGTGTAGGAGTGCGCCACTAACAATTCTGGGGATTGTGCCGAAACTTCCCGAATGCGGTTAATATAAACTTCTCCTGCAGGAGAAGGAGAAACAGTTTCGGGCCAGTTGTTGCCGAAGTAATATTGTAAATCTTCTTCGAGGCTTGCTTTGCGGTTTAATTCGGGGAAGTAAATGTTAGAGATGATGGGATGTTCGGTGTGTTTTACCATCTCTTCTTCCATCGCGGAATAGACGAAGTATAGATTGGCAACCAGATTACGATAGGAGTTCTTTTCAACAACTCCCTTGAGAAAACACTTGACAAAACCGACATTTTCTGCCATTGTGTGGGACTTCTTTGTCCCTTCTTTTAACATTGTGGCTAGTTCTATGCTCATATTAAAGATGCTTTGCTGATGTAAACGACTACAAGACTACTTTTAACGTTTCTAAAGGTCTTGAAAAAGGTCTTAATTAAAATAGCGTAAACTAACTTGATGAGAATTTGCATTAAGAATGTTTAAGTTGTAACCATTCGCAAGTTCATGGCGTTTGTATCTGAATCCCGAACGCTGTGGGAATTGCCCACCCTATTCGATGATCGCGGGCGATCGCCTTTCAACTGAAGATTGGCGGAACGGTCACTAATCAAGACAACGACTAAAAGCGCAGCTATGATCGCGCCGAGAATGATCCCCCAACTTTGCCCCAAAACACTGGTTTAATCTCCTTGTGGGAACTCTTGCCAGATTTTTGTCATTTGTCTTAAGCTCTTAAAGTTGCCATCCCCTAAAATTAAATGATCGACGATCGGCAGATCAAGGGTTTGTCCCGCTTGTAAAATTTGTTCAGTTAGTTGAATATCTTCTGGGCTGGGTTCAACATTGCCAGTGGGATGATTATGAGATATTATCGCACGGGTTGCCCCATGTCGGATGATTTCTCGAAAAATTTCTCGCGGATGGGCTAAGGTTTCGGTTGCGGTGCCAATGGTGATAACTTTTAAGCCTAATAATTGATTTTTAACGTCTAATAATAATACCGCAAATTTTTCTTGAGTTTGCCACATTAAATCTTGACTTAATGCTGCTGCTGCTGCGTCTGGACTATCAATAACTGTTCTCTCACTAGGACGAATTTGAAACGCTCTTTTTCCCAATTCTACCGCAGCTGCGATCGTGGTTGCTTTGGCAGGACCGACCCCTGGAATTTTCATTAATTCTTGGGGACTAATGTCTCGCAAAACTTCTAGTGCTTCTCGTTTATCTGCCCCTAATTGCTGTAGAATATACTGACCTAATCCCACCGCAGAAAGTTTTCCTGCGCCTTGTCCTGTTCCTAATAAAATAGCAATCAGTTCGGCAGTTGCTAGGTTTTTCGCGCCGATTTCTAGGAGTCGTTCACGGGGTCTTTCTGTGATGGGTAAATCCGCTATTCTTAACGAATAATTCATTTTTAACAATTAACAATTAATCATTAACGATTAATAATTTGTTTTTCGTTTATTGTTCTTTGGTCAAGCATTTTTTTGTTTCTAGAGACGTTCCATGGAACGTCTCTACACCTCATTATTAATTATTCATTGTTTAACTGCTCATACTTGCTTTAAATGCGGGGCGATCGGACAGACGTTTAACATAATTGCCAATCCCTGAATAGTCAGAAAAGTTAATCTGTAGCATCATTGGCATATAAGCTAAATACGCGCCAACAGCAACATCTGCTGCGGTAAATGTATCATCAACCAGATAATCATGTTTGTTCAGAATGTCGTTTAATGGCGGAAAGAGTTTTGGCATTTCTTTTTCCCGACTACTTTCGATAAAAATTCCTTGGGCGAGGGTAGAGTTAGCAAATAATATCCATTGATTGATTTCTGCGCGTTTTTTAGGGCTTCTTTTTTCTGGGTCATATTGTTCGGATAAGTAGGATAAAATTGCGCCAGATTCCCACAAATAAAAGCCATTATCATCGATCGCAGGGACTTTTGCCATTGGATTAATCGCCAGAAATTCAGGCTTGCGATGTTCCCCGTTTTCCATGTCTAAAACCACAAATTCATAGGGAACTTGTAGTTCTTCTAAATACCATTGCGCGATCGAGGCGCGACTTCTTTTTCCACCGTAGAGTTTAATCATTTTGTTTCTTCCTTCTTAAAATTCAATTCCTGGTTGTGCTTTAACGCCTTGTTCGCGAAAAGGATGTTTAATCAGTTTCATTTCAGTTACTAAATCAGCAACTTCAATTAACTCGATTTTTGCCCCACGACCTGTTAAAATAACATGAGAATCTTCAGGTTTCCCTTTTAATCCTGCAACAACTTTTTCCACTTCTAGATAACCGAGTTTGATAGCGATATTAATCTCATCTAATAAAACCACCCGATAATTCGGATCATGGATATAAGTTAAACTTTTTTCCCATGCTGCTTGCGCCTTTTCAGTGTCTCTTTCGCGGTCTTGGGTTTCCCAAGTAAAGCCTTCTCCCATCGCATGAAAAACTAATTGGTCTTTCCACTGTTCAAAAACTCGTTTTTCTGCGGGTTCCCAAGCACCTTTAATAAACTGCACGATCGCGACATTGAAACCATGACCCAGCGATCGAACAACCATTCCCAATGCAGCGCTTGTTTTTCCTTTTCCGGGTCCTGTATTGATGATAATTAAGCCTTTTTCCTTCGATCGCGCTTCTAAGCGTTGCGCTTGAATTTCCTTACGCCGTTGCATTTTTTGTTTGTAGGCTTCAGGAGACAGTTGAGTTTCGCTGGTCGTTTCTGAATGGGTCATTGTTATTTTTCTAGGTTTTTAATCTGGTTGAGAAAATTAAGGCTTAACAAA
>CAYXDG010000138.1:0-3380 GCA_964463655.1 uncultured Dactylococcopsis sp. | reverse complement strand
AAAAATATAAAGCCGTCCTAGAAGGACGGGGTTTTAGACCCAAATTTTTGATAATGTTCTCTTATTTTCATAAAGTAATTTCTGGTTTCAACGGCTAGATATCAATTCTGACTTAGAGTTAAAACTCATCGTTGGGGCTACTATGCAATTCCCAGACGCTGCTCGCGCCAATCGCACCTAATAATCCGTCTGTAATTCTCTCCATCCTTGAGAAAGGACTTTCCCTGCTGATTTGGCAAAAACAACCGTCAGCAAGCCCCCAACCACTAAATCAGGAATGGGAGAGCGGGTGAGAAAAACCAGACCTGCTGCTGCTAAAACCGATGTATTGGCGATAATGTCATTACGAGAACATAGCCAAACCGCACTCATATTGATGTTATCGTTGCGGTGACGAGTCAGCAAAAACAAACAGATTAAATTGGCAACTAACGCCAACAGACCAATTTCGCTAATGATACTTGCATCAGGAACATCCCTGATAAAAAGCTGGTACGTTCCTCGCGCAAAGACTGCTATAGCAGAGAGAAACATAATCCCCCCTTTGAATAAAGCTGATTTCGCTTGCGCTTTGCGACCTTGATTGATCACATAGAGACTACTCCCATACACGAACGCATCCCCCAGCATATCTAAAGAATCGCCAGTTAGGGAGAGAGCTTGAGCGCGTAACCCTCCGCCAAACTCGATAACAAACATCACAGCATTGATGACTAATACAATCCAAAGAACCCGCTTTTGTCGTCCTTTTAGCTTTTTAAGGGCTTCAGTTTTTCCCTGACAGCATTGGTCAGCCATTTTCTCTCTTCCTTATTATGTTCAAGCAAGTGTTTGAACGTTGAGACAAACGTTTTGTCGCCAAACACTTCGATATCTGGTTTATAGTTATTCCAATTATTTTCCGTAGTGCGACCGTCTCGGTCGCTACTAGGGAGCAAGATGCTCCCACTCTCAGTTTGATGGTTTTTATTTGGAATGACTATAATACCATAACATTCAAATGAGCGTTTGAATAAGAGGAGAAGATTAAATTTCGCTCTTTAAATGATGATTTGACTTAAAGCAAATTTGAGAATATCAATCACTCGCTGATCTCGCAGGGAGTAATAGACTAATTTTCCTTCGTTGCGGTACTTCAAAATTTTGAGGTCGCGCAGTTTGCGGAGTTGATGGGAAGCGGTTGCGACTTTAACTCTCAGCATCGTCGCAATATCACACACACAGAGTTCTTCACCGTTACGGAGAGCGTAAAGAATTTTAAGCCGTGATTGATCAGCTAAAGCACTAAAAAGAATTTGCGTTTCTTCTAGGATTTCATCACTCAGCATGGTGCTGAGGGCGTTGTTTACCCTCTCAGTCTCGAAACAAAAGGTTTGGCAAACATCAGTCTGTTTTTCCTTTGCCATCGTTTTTTTGCATTGGGAATCAATAATAGTCTAACTTATGAGTTTGATCCTGAAGCACGTGGGATTCTTCCTTCATCCAAAGATACCACTAAAAGCAGTGCCGTGGGTCGTTGACTTCGAGAATTTTTCTAGATAAAAAAGTTTAACCAGAACTTATTCTTTTTATAACCTTGACTGCGTAGATTGAGGGGGGCTGTATCTTCAATTTTCATTAAACTCTAAGTCAGAGGTTTTAAATTATGTCCTTCCGTGTTAACCCTTATCTCCAACAACCCTCTAGCGATGGGATGTATTTCACTTGGTTTACTGAAGAGGAGACTTCAGGAGAACTCACCATCACTGGACCTGGATTAGATGATCCTCTCTCTTTTACTACTGATCCCACATTGGAATCTGTACTCAGTTACACCAATGCTGAACTCAATCAGGAAATTAGTGGTTTAGAACAAGGATCATGGCTATTAGGCAATGAAAACTACAAACATACTGTCGATGTTAGCGGTTTATCGCCTGATACTACCTATCAATATACAGTGACGGTTGGCGATGAAGTTTTTACATCTAGCTTTGAAACTGCGCCCACAGGAGATAGCTGGAATCAAATTCGCTTTTTTGCCATCTCTGATAGTGAAACAGAACCGCGTGGTCGCGTCAATCGTCGAGATTGGCAGCAAGGAGCGTTAGAGCCTGAATCGCTCGATCGCCCTAGTGCGGAAGGGAGTCTCTGGGCAGATAATTTAGGAACAAGCGGCGATCGCCTCAACTATCCCCTCACTGAAAATGTCGGCTATCGGAACAACCTAGAAATCATCAACAGTCGTAACCCAGACTTCCTGATCATGCCAGGAGATTTAGTCCAAGGGGGTGGCTATCAACCAGGTTGGGATGAATTTTTCCGTCATAATGCGGGAGAATTTGATAGTGGTTTATCCGAGTATCCTCTCTTACCCGCCCTTGGAAACTGGGAAAACTTCGGCGCTCTCAATGGAGGATATGGAACTGATGTTGATGGACGCTTTGGTCCTGTATTCGGTCGTGAAAAGTTCCATGTTTACTTTGATGCCCCTCCCAATGGTACTCCTGAGCATCAGGATAATTATTATCGCATTGATTATGGTCCGATTACCATTCTCACCCTTGACAGTTCCAATGGGGAACCCGACGACAGTCGCAATAACTATGGAGGAGAAGGACAACCCCCGAAAATTAGCGGTCAGGAATTTACTGAACCAGGCACCGATACCCAACAAAACTATACTCGTGAACAGTATGAAGCGGGAGGGGGGACAGACTTAGCAGACTTTAACCCCGGCAGTCCACAATGGAACTGGGCGATCGAGCAGCTAGAAGACGCAAGGGAAGACGGTCAGATCATCTTTGCACAGTTCCACCATGTCCCTTATTCTAGTGGCACACATGGCTTACCCATGAACCATGAAGATTCTTCGGGTCAAGGGGGAACGCCGATGCAACAATACCACCCCCTCTTTGAAGAGTATGAAGTGGCTGCAGTTTTCTCTGGTCACAGTGAAATGTTTGAGCGCAGTTTCGTGGATGAAGATGGCGACGGGATTGGCGTTCACTACTATGATGTCGGGGTTGCTGGCGATGGAATGCGAGGAGAACGCACGGATGATGAAGGCAATCTCCTCAGCTACAATCAGTTTAGTCAGTGGACTGCTGACCAAAGTGAACCTGAACTCTGGGAAGAAGTAGATGGCGTTCTCCAAAATGTTGCAGGGGGTAAACACTATGGTCACTTAGAAGTTAATTTGGAGCAAACCGGGGAAGGATCTGCCGCAGATATTACGTTAACGCCTGTGTATAGTTTCCCCACTCTGGATTCTGAATATAACCTTGTCGAGACGGAGCGCCGAGTTTATGGGGATGAAATTACGATTCGCACCAATGCCGATGGTACGATCGCGATGAATGATAATGATAATTTCATGCTACAACTCTTCCATTTCTCGG
>CAYXDG010000137.1:0-3630 GCA_964463655.1 uncultured Dactylococcopsis sp. | reverse complement strand
TAGTGCTATGCGCGGGGTATTTGCTGATGATCCGAAAACCCGCCAAGAATTTATGAGTCTGATTCAACACCCCCAAAACTTCCGATAATTTTAATCCTCTCTTTTTTCGCGTGCTGATAGGTAGAGACTGCTCACACTCCATGTCTTTACCTATTTTTCCTTCCTCTCTTTCACCGTTAATTGTAAATACACAAACTGGAGGACGCACTTTCCTCTCCGTGCGATTCGTTCAGTCGAAACCTGCTCCTAGCAGGGGGAGGACTGGCTTCTGAGGGGTAACCCACAAGGGTTGAGTTCGCACTTTAATCCCTTTCAGATGACAACTCTATGACCTTTGAAGAAAATATGAATCCCCTATTTACCGCCCGCACTTCCGTAGAACAGGTTGAGTCTGGTTTCTTACTTGCTCCCAAATTTGATACCAATGGTTTGATTCCAGTAGTTACCACCGATGTCAACACGGGAGAAGTGCTGATGCACGCCTATATGAACGAAGAGGCGTTAATTAAAACCATTGAAACGGGAGAGGCTCATTATTACAGCCGTAGTCGTCAGCAGTTATGGCATAAAGGTAAGGACGCGACCCCCGAATCGAATTCGGGGGCTTGTGTCGTCCGTCAATCTAGTGGATTGGTGCAAAACCTACACCAGTTAGCGATTGATGACGACCAAGATTGTCTGTGGATGCAGGTTAAAGTCGCTGGTTCAGGAGCTAGTTGTCACGTAGGTTATCGTTCTTGTTTTTATCGCTGTATTCCTACGGGCAAAAGTGCTATTGATTCCCAGCAACCAATTCAGCTAGTGTTCACGGAAGAGGAGAAAATATTTGACCCGAAAACAGTTTATGGTGATGCGCCCAACCCGACACAATTGTAAATTTAGCGAGTCGCTTTAATTAACAAAAAATCTAGTCTGCCCAATTTGCCTTGGTAAAGCTAATGGATTTCTTTTCTCGAACCAATTTCAAAGCCGATTCTGCAAAAGTCCAGCAAGTCAAAACTTGGCTAACTGAAACTTTAAGTCTAGACGAAAAAGTCACTATTTCTTTAAATCAATTAACCTGCCACGAACCAAGTTGTCCGCCCATTGAAACAGCGATTGTCATCATGGAGAAAGCTCCAAAGCAATACAAAATTCATAAATCAATTGCTGAAATAGAGCGAACGGATATAGAGCAATTAATTGAACAATAAGCTCATGTGCATTGAAATTCGGATGATTGAGCAACCAAGATGGTTGCACTGCAATGGTTTGGCAATTCCTGATGTTTTGATTTAAATGCGGTAACAGCTTAAATAGTAAAATATCAAACTTTAATTAAGATGAGCAAACACACTATATTTGTCTGTAGCTCCTGTGCTTTTTCTCTTCAACAAAAGGATTATTTAGGACAAAGAGGCGGAAAACATTTATCCGAGCGATTAAAAGAGTTACGAACAAACTGGCAATACAAAGATGAATTTATCATTCAAGAAGTTAGTTGTCTGAGTGCTTGTAATCGTCCCTGTGCTGTGGCTTTTGCTGCACCCAATAAAACTACTTTGATGTTTGGTGATTTGCCACCGATGACCAGTCCCTCTTCTATATTGAGATTTGCCGAACAATACTTTGCTAGCAACGATGGACTCATTAAACGTCAAGACCGCCCAGAAGTTTTACAGAAAGGAATTTTAGCCCGTATTCCCCCCTTACCCCCAACGGAAAAGTGATTGGCTTGTCAAAACTGGCGCGGATTTGTGAAATGTATGCGCGACGCTTACAAGTACAGGAACGCTTAACGGCTCAAATTGCTGACGCGATCGAGGGATTACTGCAACCGCAAGGGGTCGCCGTTGTGGTAGAAGCCACCCATATGTGTATGGTGATGCGAGGTGTACAAAAGCCAGGCTCTTGGACGGTTTCTAGTGCTATGCGCGGGGTATTTGCTGATGATCCGAAAACCCGCCAAGAATTTATGGGTCTGATCCGACAACCCCAAAATCTTCGATAATTTTAACCCTTTCTTTTTTCGCGTGCGCGATAGGTAGAGACTATTCACACTCCATGTCTCTGCCTTTTTTCTGTGTCAACTATTGCCGTTCAAAAATTTAGTTGTTCTCTTCCTATTGGATGATTGCTCCTTTGACAACTTTTGTTTACAATTATTTACATATCGGATCGAACTACATTCAAAAATTATCAAGAGGTCATCATGGAAGAGAATCGTAACGAATGGAAATATGGTTTTAACCCCTCCGCAGAAAACTGGAACGGTCGTTTAGCAATGATCGGTTTCATCTCTGCTATCTTTATCGAACTCCTTAGTGGTCAAGGTGTCCTTCACTTCTGGGGACTTCTCTAAATTCTATATTTGGGACAGCATAGGGAACTACTCTGCTGCTCCTCTCTAAATCTCAAATTAATTCCTTAAGTTGTTATGGTGCTGGGTAAGTGTTTATTTACCCAGCTTTTGCTGATTTACGCTTGTTGCAAGGAAATTTACCGTAAAGCCCTACCCAGATTATCGCTTGCTGAATTAAGAAAACCAATTTTCCAAATTTAACTGAGAAATACGATTATAGTGGCGCATATTATTACTCACTAAAATCAAATTTTCTGTCAACGCAATACTCGCAATTAATAAATCAAAATCAGCAATTGGCATTCCTTTTTGTTTTAAGTCTGCTTTAAATTGACCAAAATACTTGAGAGTAGTTTGATTTAAATTCAACACAGGTAACGATTGAATGAATTTTTCAGCAGTCGCTAAGTTCTCACTAATTTTTGTCGAGTTATAAGCTCCAAAATACAACTCAGCAACAGTAATAACCGAAATGGCAATTGCTGAGTAACCGACTGCTAAAACGTTTTGCTTAACTGCTTCCCGTCCTTTCAGCCAATAAATACAAGTATCAGTATCAAGCAGGTATTTCACAAGTCTTAGATTTCTTGGCGACTACGATTAGTATAAATTTCTTCAATGATCATTTGGTCAGTTTTATTATCTTGCCAAGTTCCAAAGGTTTCTAATAAGGATGATTCAGACTTAGCTGAAGGAAAATTCATTTCTTCTCTAATTTTTCGATTAACAATGGCTTCGATCACTTTTTCCAATTCTGACAGAGTTAAATTAGTAACATTTTTAGTTGGGCTGTCTTGGCTGTCCATTTCGATCGTCTCTCTTATTATAGGAGTTCCTGCTATTATTATAAATTAACTGGAAAACTGCAACAGTTAAGTTTCCACGGTGCTTTTAATCCTTTAAAAGCCAATCCATATTCCACCCCAAGCCAAGAGTACAGAAAAAGCGATCGCTGCGATTGCTTGTTGGGAAATTAACCGTAAAGCAAATCGGAAAGATTGTTCTCGCGCGATCGTCAAAACCGTGACTAAACACGGTAGTAAAACCCCTGCTAAATAAACTCCAGTTAGAATCTGCAAAGGCGTTAAGACAGAAACAGTGTCAGCTTGAGCAAATAACAACAGTCCATCTTTGCGAATGGAAGCTAAAATCACGGGTAGAGAAGCATCAGGCGGTAAGTTAAAAGCTCCCATCATGGGATTGATGACCGTAGCAAGAGCAGAAATCACCCCCACTGCATCCAAAACTGAGGCGATGAGGGTAATCAGGATGAAAATGGGAATCGCGTT
>CAYXDG010000136.1:0-3778 GCA_964463655.1 uncultured Dactylococcopsis sp. | reverse complement strand
CTGCTGAAGCCCCCCAGAATTGGGGGGTTGAGGGGCTAAAAGCCCGCAGGATTTCACTAAGACTCTTGTCACTTATTTATCTGGTTGAGGAGTCATGCGTAGGTAAGGCTTCACTTCAGTCACGCCTTTGGGAAACTTCTGTTTGGCTTCTTCGGTTGAGATGGAAGGAACAACCACCACATCGTCTCCTTCTTTCCAGTTAACGGGTGTCGCTACTTGGTAGTTATCTGTTAACTGTAAAGAATCAATCACCCGTAATAATTCAGGGAAGTTACGACCTGTGCTTGCGGGATAAGTGAGGGTTAACCGCAGTTTTTTCTGAGGGTCGATGATAAACACCGATCGCACTGTGAGGTTATTCAATGAGTTGGGGTGAATCATCCCATAGAGGTCAGAGACTTTGCGATCGCCGTCAGCCAGAATTGGATAATTAACCGCGCAAGATTGGGTTTCGTTAATATCGTTAATCCATCCTTGGTGAGACTCGACATCATCCACACTTAAAGCCAACACTTTCACATTACGCTTATCAAACTCAGGCTTGAGACGCGCCACTTCTCCTAACTCTGTGGTGCAGACAGGGGTGTAGTCCGCAGGATGAGAAAATAAAATCACCCAGCTATCTCCAGCCCATTCATAGAACGAGATTTCTCCCATGCTTGATGCTTGTTGAAAATCAGGAACTAGATCACCAAGTTGAAGTGCCATATAGTTTTTCCTCCACAACATAACGTCTGATACTTTGCAGTTTAAAATTTTACCGTTAAAGACCAGTTTTCCGCCCGAGTTTTCGTTCTTTCTTTAAAATCTCCCCAATTTTGAGGAGAAAATTGTTCCGAGTCACATAAGATGAGACAATAATAACTATCAAGTTGCCCTCTCCTCTAGAAATCCTTTTCTGAGGCTGGGCTAGCTGTTGTGTAAGAATCATGTTCGAGGAGAAAAAATCATGAAAAAGTTAGTATCTTTACTCTTAGTTGTCTTATTAAACCTAAGTTTTCTGTTCGGGATTGGTCAATCTTCTGCATTCGCCATTTCTGTTACTGAAGTTAACCTAGGAACAATCACAGTTTTCGCACAAATTCGCAATGAGGCTGATCAGAAGTTACAACAAATTGGCAATAAAATTGACCTCAATAACACGAACATTCAAGCCTTCCGTGATCTGAGGGGCTTCTATCCGACTCTTGCTCGTAAAATTATTGAAAACTCCCCTTACCAGAAGGTAGAAGATGTTTTAGAAATTCCTGATTTAAGTGAACGTCAACTAGAGCGTTTAAAAGAAAATTTGGATCAGTTTGTTGTCACTGATCCAGAAGCAGCATTTATAGAAGGAGATGACCGCATTAATAATGGCGTTTACGGAGGCTATTAATTTATAAAATCGCCTGTGGGAAATCCGACAGGCGGTCTTTAATTGTGAATTATTAATTCTCTTTAAGAGCGAAACTGAGCCATTTCTTCCCGTAAAGTTCTGACTTCATCCGTTAGAGATTGTAATCGACCTGGAAAATCATCAGCAGCGGGTTCTGTTGTTTTGCTCGATTGATTACCGTTGGCAGTTTCACCACCAACTGTATTAGATGGCTGGGTAGTTTTTGTTTGGGAAGAATCTTGATTGACTAATTTTTCAATAAATTGGCGAGCTTCAGTGGCTGTGGCTTCTCCTTTTTCTTCCCATTCTTGAGCGCGTTGATTAAACTGTTCATTTAATTCTAAGACTAACTGCGATCGCTTCTGCTCATTTTGCAAGGTTTCTGTCGCCACAGAAATTGCACCGAGAGTAACATGAAAGCCTTGCTCAACGACTTTAAAGATTTGATTTTGATTATCCATTGTTTACTCCTGTTGCTCTAACATAGTCTGTGACATCTTCTAGGATACAAGTTAATTCGGCTTTTGTCGTCAGGCGGAGTTGCTCATCCCGAACAGTTACTCACACTTTAACAGCAAATGGTGTCGGGTAAATCTAAAAAAATATCCCCTATCTGGCGGTATTCAGTGGGGGATTGGGGTTAATGAGCAGTGTTTTGGGTAAGTGTAAATTATTCCAACAATTCAAATCAGGCTTCTCTGGGTTGCTTGGTGAGAAGAAGGAGTAATCATTCAACTGTTAGATTCATGATCCAATTCTTGATCTTCTGGCAACCCCTCTTTTCCCATAAACCCTTAACCCTTGCCAAGAACAGTTACGGCAGTAATAATGCCGTACTGGAATAAAAATGTTGATGAAACGTTGATAGGGTTTACGAGGTTTTTTCGTCATTCTATGATGACAAACTGGACAGCTTTGAACTTTTTTAGAAATCCGTAAAATGTGATAGCGTAAGCGTTGAACCAAAAAATAAATAAATGCAATTGCAATAATAATCACAAAAATATCTTGAGATTCTAGGGTAAACAAGGTTAATTTATAATGAGCCAGAGTTGTTGCCAATAACTTTTCAAAAGACGCTAAATCTACAATACGAATCAATAAGGAATAAAGAGCCATTAAGACAAGAGCCATTAAGACAATGACTTCTGGTAACCAAGTGTGATTAATCCGTTGCCATAGGGGCTTCCTTTTCTGTTTACGCACAATTTTGAGGGGATTCTAGTATAGTTAATAAGTTAAGTCAAAAGGACGGGGGAAACTCTAAGGGAATTTTTCCCATGAACCCCTTACGGAAATCATTAAGGATTTCTCGGGAGGTTCTTTCTCTGTCATTGTGATGACGCTGTTCTGCTAAGAGTGATAAATAAGCAGAACCTGTCAAAGCACCTATCGTTAAATCGTAACGATTACGTAAGATTTCTGTCATTTCTTTATAATGTTTTAAAATTTGAATGAACTCTGCTGCAATATTTTGCAAATCATAGGCAGCCTCCCCAATATCATCGCAAATAGCGAGTTTAATGGCAGTATTTTGATCCTCAAGTTTTGGGGGAATCACGCCAGGGGCATCTAGTAATTCGATTTGTTCGGAAATCCGCACCCATTTTAATTGACGAGTTACCCCTGGTTTACGGGCGCTTTGCACAATTTTTCGACCAACTAAACGGTTAATCAGGGCTGATTTTCCCACATTGGGAAAGCCAATGACAACGGCCCGAACCGGGCGATCGCGCATCCCGCGACTTCTGCGTTTTTCATTCATGGCTTCCCCTGCTTTTTGGGCTGCTTTGAGTAGAGGTTTAATGCCAATCCCTTGTTGAGCATCAGTTAAGTAGGGCTGGAAGCCCTGATGCTGAAACCAAGCGATCCATTGAGAATGGAGGGTTTCTGGGATCATATCTTGACGATTGATGACCAGCAGGCGGGGTTTGTTCCCCACCCATTGCGACACTTGCGGATGTTGAGACGCAAGGGGAATTCTCGCATCTAGCACTTCCAATACCACATCGACGTTTTTGAGTTGTTTTTTTAATTCCCGTTCTGCTTTTGCAATATGCCCAGGATACCACTGTATTAGTGTCATGTTTAATTCCTCTAGCCGTTCTGATAAACTTATACAAAATCGACCAAAAAGGACAATCTTGCTGTTAACTTCCTGCTTCCTACCACGAGGGTTCTTCCTAGAAGAGACGGCTCTATCTAGTCCACAGACTTACACGAGCGAACTACCCGCGAAAGACAAATTAATACTTGCATTCAAATCTCTATCACAGCTAAAACCACAACTCTCACAGTAGAAAGTTCTTTCTGATAGAGACAATTTTTCTTTCTTAACTCCACAATTAGAACAAGTTTTAGAAGACGGAAACCAACGGTTAATTACTACTAATTGAGAACCAA
>CAYXDG010000135.1:0-3870 GCA_964463655.1 uncultured Dactylococcopsis sp. | reverse complement strand
AATGACCAATGACTAATGACCAATGACCAATGACTAATGACCAATGACTAATGACTACTGACTAATGACTTTTCTTGTTCTTGTAACCAGCCAGCCTCATCGCTGTTAAAGGGAGAAATATCTCGCAGGCGATCGATCACAGGGGGTAAGACTTCCAGAACGCGATCGACTTCTTTCTCAGTGGTGAACCGAGAGAGACTAAAGCGAATCGAGCCATGTAGGAGGCTGTAAGGCAATCCCAAGGCGCGAAGGACGTGAGAGGGTTCGAGAGAGCCAGAGGTACAAGCAGAACCAGACGAGGCGCAAATGCCGTATTCATCGAGGGAAAGGAGGATCGCTTCTCCTTCGATATACTTAAAGCCAATGTTGGTGGTGTTGGGTAAGCGATGAGCGCGATCGCCGTTGACAATGGTATTGGGAATCGTTGCTAAAATGGTTTCTTCCAACTTGTCCCGCAGTCGCTGTTCTTTGCCAATCCCTGCTAAATGTTGCTGGGCGAGTTCGGCAGCCGTTCCTAATGCGATAATTGCTGGTACGTTTTCCGTTCCGCCTCTGCGTCCCCGTTCTTGGTGTCCGCCAATTAAGTGAGGACGGAAGCGAACCCCTTTGCGGACATACAGTGCGCCAATCCCTTTCGGAGCATGGATTTTGTGACCAGAGAGGGTCAGCAGATCAATGGTGCTGGTTCTCATATCCAGAGGGATTTTCCCCACTGCTTGCACTGCATCCACATGGAACAGTGCGCCATAGGCTTTCACCATTTCCCCAATTTGTTCAATGGGAAAGACAACGCCCGTTTCGTTGTTCGCATACATCACCGACACAACTGCGGTATTCCCAGTTAAAGCAGCCTGTAGCTCATCCAAATCCAGTTGGCCTTCACCATTAACAGAAAGATAGGTCACGGTGTAACCCTCTTTCTCCAATCTTCGGCAGAGGTTGAGAACCGCAGGATGTTCAACTTCAGTGGTAATGATTTGTTTTTTATTGGGTTGGGCTTTCAGGGCTGCAAGGATAGCTGCATTATCCCCTTCTGTGCCACAACTGGTAAAGACAATTTCCGAGTCTTCAGCACCGAGGAGAGAGGCAACTTGTCCTCTTGCCTCACGAACAGCGCGACCGACTTGTCCGCCGAAAGTGTGCATACTGGAAGGGTTGCCGTAATAGATGGTGAGATAGGGCAGCATCGCTGCAAAGACCTCTTCATCTATTTTGGTGGTGGCATTGTTGTCAAAGTATATGGGATCATTCATTTCTTTGTCCTTTGTCCTTCGTCCTTAGTTATTTGTTAAGGTTGGACTAAATTATTGTTTACATTGATGGAAAAGTGATCAGTAAGCGATTTCAGGATTTGAATGTTTATCGACTCTCCGAAAAATTGTCAGAGGAAATATGGCACATTGTTCAGGAATGGGAGTCATTAGCCAGAGATACTGTTGGTAAGCAAATGATTTGTTCTGCGGATAGTATTGGGGCAAATATAGCTGAAGGAGTTGGGAGAGGTAGTTTTCAAGACAATAAAAGATTTGTGAGAATAGCGAGAGGGTCTTTGTATGAAACCCAACACTGGTTGAGAAGGGCTTACTATCGTCAACTATTAACTCAAGAGCAATTAGATAGGTTAAAACCAATAGTTGATGAATTAGCTCCAAAGTTAAACGCATACCTAAACTCCATCGGCAAAACTAATGACCAATGACCAATGACTAATGACGAATCTTTAATGACTAACGATTAACCGTTCTAATTTTTGAGAATACTGGTCGAACCAATGATTCCAATATTGGGTTTCCCGTTTGGCTTGGAGTTTGGTCGTGAGTTGCTCGTAGGTGTTAAACCACTGATCCCAATAGGTAGCAGTCACACTTTGAGCCGATTGCAAGACAGTGGAGAGGGTAGGGGTACAAGCGTTTTGAGTGGGGCAAACTGCCATACATTGTGCCACCCCGTAAGAGCCTGTACAGTCATTGCAAAGACTCGCCTCGATCGCATATTTTCCGTTATCTTCTTCGCTAATCGCACCAGTAGGACATTGAGCAATGCAACTGCCACAACCGATACATTTGTCAGAGATTTTGTAAGTCATTGTCTTACTCCTCTTTTAGGTTTTTAGATTAATAATGCAGACGCAGATTTAGATTGTTGGAATTGTTCGTAGAATTTCAAAGCCAAAGCATCAATCTGGTCATATCCTTGAACAGGTTCAACCCCAGCATTTCGCAGCATTTCTTGAGGACAGTCGCCAATTTTGAAGGCAAGAACCGCTTTACAATCCGCGATCGCGCTGATAATGTTAGTGAGGGTTGCTTCTTCCCCATAACCGCCTTGACAGTAAAGGTCAACTTTGCGGTGTCCCACAAAATTCGCTTCTACGCCATCGACTTCAAACACTTGGAACTCTTTAGCATGACCAAAGTGTTGATTGACTACGCCACCGCCTTTAGTAGCAACAGCAACTAATATTTTCTCGCCTCGTTGTTTTTCTGCTGCCCGTTCAGCTTTAGCAGCTTTCATCGCCTCTTTAATCTGCTTGATGTCAGCGTGAACTTCTTGGCGTTTTTCGAGATCGTATTCTGGAGTCATTTCTAAGAACTTCTCTTTGGTAAATTCTTGAGAACGGTCTTCACCAAGTAAACCTACCGCATCAGCGCGACACTGGCGACAATGTCGCATCATTTTCATATTCCCAGAACAACTGTCTTGCAGTGCTTTTAACTCTTTGGGAGTCGGTCCGCGCTGTCCGTTTAAGCCAAAGTAAGTGCCATGTTCAGGAGCAGAAACAAGGGGCATAATATTATGAATGAATGCACCTTTTTCGCGAATCACTGCGTCCACTTCTGCTAAGTGTTCGTCATTGATGCCAGGAATCATCACCGAGTTCACTTTGCAGAGGATATCCGCTTCTTTGAGCGCTTGTAAGCCTTCCATTTGCCGTTCATGAAGGATTTTCGAGGCTTCTTCCCCTGTCCAGCGTTTACGCTTGTAGCGCACCCAAGGATAAATTTGAGTTCCAATTTTGGGGTCAATCATGTTGATGGTAATGGTGACATGATCGATGTCCAATGCTTTAATCTGATCGACATAATCGGGAAGCATTAAACCGTTGGTGGATAAGCACAGTTTGATGTCAGGTGCTTTTTCCTTAACCAGTGCAAAAGTACGGAAGGTTTCTTTAGGATTCGCTAAAGGATCGCCAGGCCCAGCAATCCCTAAAACTGACAGTTGCGGAATTTTTCCAGCAATGACCAGCACTTTATGGGCTGCTTCTTCAGGAGTTAGCAGTTCACTGACCACCCCAGGACGACTCTCATTCGCGCAATCATACTTCCGATTACAGAAGTTACACTGAATATTGCAAGCAGGTGCAACTGCAACGTGCAACCGCGCAAAGTGGTGGTGTGCGTCTTCGCTGTAGCAAGGATGATTTTCGACCCGTTCTTGCATTTTCGGATCGATCGCTTGGGGAGTTGGGGAAGCGCAATTAGAAACACAGCCTTGAGAAGACTGTACCCCTTTGGCTTTCATTGCTGTTTTGAAATCAGTATTTGGTGACATTGAATTAATTCCGCTAGAAGTGGGCTTGGACTTGAACTGATGAATTCTTCTCAGAACTCAGAAGTGTTTGATGAAGTTATGACTGTTATAGCAGTGGGGGTTTGGCTGAGGGTAAAATCCCCATCGAGGTTAGTTTGATTAGAATTGTTAAACTGTACTCAATCTCTGAAACGCTGAGTTGATGGGAATAAATTTTTTTTTCTGGGTGAGGTGACTTGTATTTTTCTGAGGGGGTGCTAGTATTTACTACTCAAGGGGCGGGTATTTACCCACTCAAAACTTTATTTTGTCATTGGTCATTGGTCATTGGTCATT
>CAYXDG010000134.1:0-3974 GCA_964463655.1 uncultured Dactylococcopsis sp. | reverse complement strand
AATGTCAAAATTTCAAACAGAGCAAGAACAGTTTTGGTCTGGAACATTTGGAGATGATTATGTCGCTAGAAATAGTGATGAACTTTCTATATCTAGCAATACGGCACTCTTTTCTAAGATTTTAACTAAAACTTATCCCATCAGTTCATTGCTCGAAATTGGAGCAAATATTGGCTTAAATTTACAAGCAATTCAGCATCTTTTACCCGAAGTTAAACTATCAGCAATTGAAGTTAATCAAAAAATGACATGACATGGTTTTTGCTAGAAAAAAGTAAGAATTAGTAATAAAAATGAATTCATCTCTCTATGAACAAGACTTTTATACTTGGGTGCAACAGCAGACAAATCTCTTAAGTAAAAAGCAATTCGATCAGTTGGATTTACCCCACTTAATTGAGGAATTAGAAGACTTGGGAAAGCGTCACTATGATCAACTTGAATCTCGTTTGATGCAGTTAATGGCTCATTTGTTAAAATGGCAAGTCCAATACTGGAAACGAACAAACAGTTGGCGATCGGCGATTCGGGTACAAAGAACAGCGATCGCGAAACTCCTGCGACGCAATCCTGGTCTCAAATCTCGTTTAGAAGAAGCAATGAGAGAAAGTTGGGAAGAAGCAAGAGACTTAGCAATTATTGAAACCGATTTACCTGATGAACAATTTCCCGAAGCGTGTCCTTTTTCCTTAGAAGAAATCCTGAGTGAATCGTTTTTTCCCGAATCAGAAAATAACTCCCAATGAAAACTGCAACCCAACTCAACTTATTATTCAGAGTAGATGCTTCTACCACAATGGGAAGTGGTCACCTGATGCGCTGTTTAGCTTTGGCGCAAACTTGGCAGGATGTAGCGGGAAACGTCCATTTTGCTGTTGCTTCTGAGATTGGAAAACTACAAACTCGCCTCGAAACAGAAGCGGTAACCGTTCATCATTTAGTAGTGACTTTAGGAAGCCAAGAGGATGGGAAAGCGGTGATTTCTTTAGCCCAACAGTTGGCTATTGCTTGGGTAGTAGTCGATGGGTATCAGTTTGGGGGAGATTATCAGCAACAACTGAAAAACGCAGGCTTAAAGGTGCTGTTTATTGATGATTATGGACACGCTGAACATTATTCTGCTGATTTAGTTCTCAATCAAAATGTATCTGCTAGTGAGGGGTTATATCCCTCTCGTGAAGCGAATACTCAGTTGCTTTTAGGCACAAACTACACCCTATTACGACGAGAATTTCAAGCCTATCAAAAATGGCAGCGAGACATTCCCGACATTGCTCGTAAAATTTTAGTGACTCTCGGCGGCGGCGATCCTGATAATGTCACCCTCAAGGTAATGGAAGCTCTAGCGGCGATCGCAGATGCTTCTTTAGAGATAATTGTCATTGTTGGGGGAAGTAATCCTCACTATCAACAATTAGCCCAAATCGCAGAACAGTCTGCTAGTTCAATGGTTCTCAAACAGAATGTTCAAAATATGCCAGAAGTGATGGCTTGGGCTGATCTCGCGATCGCAGCTGGGGGATCAACCAATTGGGAATTAGCGTTTCTGGGGTTACCGAGTATGATTATTACGGTGGCGGAAAATCAAAGCGCGATCGCGCAACAGTTAGGCAAAATGGGAGTAACGGTTAGTTTAGGGTGGTATCACCACTTAACCATTAATCAATTGAACGCAACCATTGCTAAGTTACTTTCTGACCAAAAACAACGCCAACAAATGAGTGAAAAAGGAAGACAGTTAGTAGATGGTTTGGGGAGTCAGAAGGTGATTGATAAAATAATGAGAGAAAAAGGAGGAAATTAAATTATGACCCTTGATCATCTGCAATTAAAATATCCCACAGACTTTGAAAAAGCAGTTCACATGACTAGAGAAGAAATGGAACAACATATTCGTTTAATGGCTGCTTTGAAAATGTTCGAGTTAGGAAAAGTCTCTTCTGGGAAAGCAGCAGAATTAGCAGGACTATCAAAACTCGATTTTTTTGAGGCTTGTAATCGCTATCGTGTTAGCATTTTTAATTATCCACCCGAAGCCATTGCTGAGGAATTGGAACAAGATTTAAATGTTCTGAACTTTGATTAGTTCCCATGAAAATTGTTTCTAACACGGGGCCAATTATTGCTTTAGCAAAAGTTAAAAAGTTAGCTTTATTAAAGGAAATTGCTAATGATGTTTTAATTTCAGTGGCAGTTTATCGAGAACTCTTTGCTAAGATTGGCGAAGAATCAGAAGTCATTGAAGCAGCGATCGCTGATTTTATAGATGTTGTTGATGTCAAAGAAAAAGCCATTAATCCAAAAATTGAAATGGCTACAGCGAGTCTAGATGAAGGGGAAAAACAAACGATCACGCTAGCTTCAACGTTCAACGAACCAATTGTTGTTTTATTAGATGATCGTGCAGGAAGACAGGTCGCAAAAGAACTGGAGTTTCCAACTACAGGCTCAATTGGAATTTTGCTTCGTTTAAAAGAAAAAGGCTTGATTGAGAAAGTAGGCGTGATTTTAGAAGAAATGAGAAGCAGAGGATATTGGTTATCAGATACAGTCATAGAAGTGGCTAAAAAACTTGCAGTTGAAGATGATTAAGGAATTTAAAGAACAGTCTGCTAGTTCAATGGTTCTCAAACAGAATGTTCAAAATATGCCAGAAGTGATGGCTTGGGCTGATCTCGCGATCGCAGCTGGGGGATCAACCAATTGGGAATTAGCGTTTCTGGGGTTACCGAGTATGATTATTACGGTGGCGGAAAATCAAAGCGCGATCGCGCAACAGTTAGGCAAAATGGGAATAACCGTTAGTTTAGGCTGGTATCACCACTTAACCATTAATCAATTGAACGCAACCATTGCTAAGTTACTTTCTGACCAAAAACAACGCCAACAAATGAGTGAAAAAGGAAGACAGTTAGTAGATGGTTTCGGAAGTCAAAGAGTGATTGAAATGATGAGAGAATAAGCAAGGGAAAATTAGCATGACATCAACCACAGAGCAACAACTGTATTCAATCGCAGAATATCTTGAGTTGGAAAAAAGCGCGATCGAACGTCATGAGTATATTAATGGGGCAATTAGACAAATGGCGGGGGGATCACCAAGATACAACACGATTAAAGTGAATTTAATTATTGCCCTTGGTTTAGCTCTGAGAAATACATCCTATCGGGTTTTTGATAGCGACCAACGATTATGGATTCCAGAAAATTCTACGTTTACTTATCCTGATGTGACTGTTGTTCAAGAACCGATCATGATCGCTGATCAGGATGAAACAGCCCTGACTAACCCCTTACTCATTACGGAAGTTTTATCAGAATCAACTCGGAACTATGACCGCAGTGAGAAATTTGTGAGTTACCGTAGTCTTCCCACCTTTCAAGAATATCTCTTAATTGAACAAGATCGGGTGCAGATAGAACAGCACATCAAGCAAGATGATCACCATTGGTTACTGACCCTTCATGATGATATTAATAGTACAATTTCTTTAGCCTCTATTTCGATAGAAATTGCGATCGCTGATCTTTACGAGCGTATAGATATATAAAGGTCATCCGCGATCGCGCAACAGTTAGGCAAAATGGGGGTAACCGTTAGTTTAGGCTGGTATCACCACTTAACCATTAATCAATTGAACGCAACCATTGCTAAGTTACTTTCTGACGAAAAACAACGCCAACAAATGAGCGAAAAAGGAAAACAGTTAGTTGATGGCTTAAGCAGTCAAAGAGTGATTGATGCAATGATGAAGAGATTTTCTAGGAAAGGAGCAGATGATGGCAACTAAACATTTTCAACTTCCCCGTGATACCTTTCCCGAAAGTGTGAGTTTGCTTTGCGACTGTCCCCAAGACACTGCGCTGTTAGAGCAAATCTTATACCATTTTGATAAATTGGCGCTACGTCCCCCTAAGAGTCCCCCCCTTATTGAAGGCAGGGCTGTTTCGTTCTAAAGCTAAACGTCAAATTA
>CAYXDG010000133.1:0-4000 GCA_964463655.1 uncultured Dactylococcopsis sp. | reverse complement strand
GGCTGGCTTGTCTAGCTTGCTGCGTTGGGAGGAGAAAACCTAAGTTGCACCAAGACCGCCTGACGCTGCTGTCAAGCTCAGTTCAGGAGATGGGACAATTGGGTTTTACTCTTGTTAGCATAACAAGTTTCGTAAATTTTTGCAAACTTTTTTTACAATTTACGCCTTAAGTCTAGTCAAAAGTCTAAACCTATGGGTCAAATGATATGAAATACAAAAAAGTCGGTCACACACCAATTTCGTTTCATTCTCCTGAAACAATTTCCTAGTGGGGAGATGGGGAGAAACGAAGAACAAATAACGGTCTTAAGCGACCTATGAACGTATTTCTAAGACCCTAACTAGCGATTAAATAGCTTTTCTAACTGTCGCCGTACCCAAGCCACAGGGTTTTTATCTAACTCCCGATAGTTTAATAATCCTAACTCCCGTAACTGTTGCTGCTGTTGGGATAAATCTTGTTGTGCTTTTCCTAACTCAACAACAATTAACTCATACAAATGAGGCTGCTCTTTTAAGAGCGTGGCAAAGCCATCTTTATTAATTGCAAATAAAGTTGTTTCTTCTCTAGCTCTGACGGTTACAGTACGTCGCAATCCTAACATTAAAGAAAGCTCTCCCACAAATTCACCAGCACTTAAAACAGTTGGGGTTTGATTGAGTTTTTCCACATAATATTCAACTGACCCTGATAAAATAATATAAAATGTATCTCCCGGATCGCCCTCGCGATATAAAATATTTCCTGTTTTTAATCGTTTGCGATAGCCAATTTCAATCAGTTTTTTAATTTCAATTTCCGAACAGTTTTTGAAGTAAGGAACTTGTTTTAATAAACTTTTTAGGACCAATGGCTGAGAGGGGGTAACGGTTTTAGAAAGATTGGGAAACTGAACAGATGATGTCTCTTCTTCCTCAGGGTTTTTGGGAGGGGAAGGAGGGGAGGGAGGATGTGTGGGATACCAAACTCCTAAACGAGGTGTCGCGAGTTTAATCCCATATTCCCTTAAATTATATTCGATAATAAAACGGAGAGAGCTTTCTGTAATATGTTTTTTATCGACTTCATTGACCCAAACCCAAAGCTGAAAATTGAGAGAGTTATCTCCAAACCCTGTAAAATAAACCGTCGCAGGTTTTTCATAAGAAACAGTTTCTTCCATGTAAGCAGAATCTAATAAAATTTCTACGACTAAAACTGTATCACTTTCATGAGCAACACTCACTTCAACCATTGCCCAGCCTTTTGTTTTTTGATATGTCCAATTAATCACTTGGTTTTCTACTAAAAAGCGATTGGGAACGATGACATAGCGCCCAACAATTGTGCGAATAACTGTTGAACGTAGAGACACTTCATCAATGTAACCCGTGATCCCATTCCATTCAATAAAGTCACCTGCTTTAATTTTTTGTTCAAACAATAAAGTTAACCCACTGGTAAAGTTTTTAGCAACTTCTTGTAAGCCAAAACCAATGCCAATTCCCACTCCTCCAGCTAAGACAGTGAAGGAAGAAAGGTTAATCCCGATCGCTTGTAAAATGGTGACAAAAGTAAAAGCGCCACTGCTATAACTAACAATAATTGAAACGGCTTCTCTCGTTCCGATCGCTATACCAATTTGAGGGAGTAAATTATTGCGTAAAAAGCGCTTGAGGATCACTGTAACTGCCAGGGTTACCACGATCGCAACAATAAGTTTTCCAATGACACTAAATGGAATTGCATCCATGTCAATTATCAATTAACTGTAAAAAATTCCCGCCAAGGTAATGATTAACCTTTGACGGGAAGGAAGATTAACTTTAGGATAATCTAACTATTTAAATTTGACGAGATGCGATTTTCTCGACATTGGCTTGAGTTTCTTGGAGGAATTGCTCACGGCTATTGGTTGCTTGAGTCAGACTTGGAACTAAGTTACGAGCTTGTAACGCCATGTGAAGCTGAAGTTGCGCCACATAATCACGGACTTGTTCCTGTGTAGGATTATTTGCTTGTTCCCAGTTCAAAGTGTTCTCCTCTTTTTTAATTGCAAAGCGTGCACTCACCTTATAGACGGTAGCACGCTGTTTTTGCTCTGGGCGATCGCGCTGGTGAAAGTGTAATTTTTCTTGATACTTTTTTGACACTTTGCAATAACCGCATCAGAAAGCCGTTAATCCCGTCGGTCGCGCTTTTCTTCGTAGGTTTGATAGGAGAGATAACCAGACTCAAGATCATAAATGTGACACTGATCAACAATCTCTTTCATCATCCCCCAAGAAAACGACCGTACTTGTAGATAGTCTCCCCAGTTTTCGGTCAAACTTTCATGAGCAAGGCGCAAGTTATAAGATGGAATCCCCACAGAGATATGATGGGGAATATGAACATTGATATGATGACAGAGGAATTCAACCCAGCGCGGATATTCACAATGAACTGTCCCAGAAAGTTGTGATTCTACTTCGTTCCAAGTGCTTTTGTCACGAAAAGGGATGTCCATGTCTGTGTGATGAACAAGGGTAAAGGTACTCATCCAGAAGTGATAAACTAACCAAGGCATTAACCAAAACTTAATCACCCCCCAAAGGCCTGTTGTGAGGAATAAAGTCGGGAAGAAGATCACTGCAAAAATAACCGTAACGGCGATTGACAGTGTGACTTTTTTCTGTTCGCGAGGAACCACTAAACTGGGTAGAAAGTGATATTTTGCCCAGTGGAAAATGGAGGAGAGCCACCATAAGCGTCCATGAAAAGGCTTCATAATCTGGCGGAATAATTTTGGGGTTTGCTCATATTCTTCTGGTCGCCAAGGATGCCAAGCATTATCGACCATTAATTTATTAGTATGTTGATGATGGATATTGTGCATCACCCGCCAGCTATGAAAGGGGTAGATGAGAGGAAGCAGAAAAAAGTGACCGACTAGATCATTGACCCAAGGTTTTTTAGCAAACGATCGATGTCCACAGTCATGGGCAATCACAAACCATCCTGTTAAAGCCGTCCCAGTAAAAAACCAAGCAAAGGGGAGCAAAAACCAAGGAGAAAGGGCGATCGCGCCATATCCAAGTCCTGCAGCAACGATGCTGATTAAAGCAGACAACCAGGCTTGACGGGGATTTTTTTGAAAGCATTCTTTGGGAATTGTTTTGATAATATCTCGTAATCCTAATTCAGAATTAATCAAATGGGGTCTTTCTGATAACGTTTTGGTCATGAAGGTATAATCGAGTTTCCGTTAAATGGTGTGTAGGATCGCTCAAGATAGATGGGTCTTCTTAACGAACCTTTACATTTATAGCATGGCAGAGATTTGCCTTCATGGGAAGAGATAAAGAGCGCGATCGCGCTAAAACGATCAAAAATGAGAGATAAACAACAATTACGCCAAGAATTGCTCAAAGCCCGAAAATCCCTCCCTCAGCCAGAATGGGAAGCTAAAAGTCGGGCGTTATGCCAATGGCTAAATCAATATTTAAAAGATTCTCCGACTCTTTCTGATGGGGGAACGATTTTAAGTTATCTTTATTTTCGACAAGAACCAAATCTTGATTCTTTATTCAACTTAAGTCTGTATCGTTGGGGAGTGCCTCGTTGTGTGGAAAATCATCTGAGTTGGCATTTTTGGCGCTCTGGAGACCCGTTTTTCAAGGGAGCGTTTGGGATTCGAGAGCCGTTAGCTTCTGCACCCTTATGTCCTCCAGAAGCGGTGGATTTGATTTTAGTTCCTGCTGTGGCTTGCGATCGCCGTGGGTATCGCTTAGGCTATGGTGGGGGATTTTATGATCGCCTGTTTGAGCAACCGCAATGGCGAAAGATTCCGAAAGTGGGGATTATCTTTGATTTTGCTTTTGTCTCAGAAGTCCCGGCCGATCCTTGGGATATTCCCCTTGATGGGGTTTGTACGGAGCAGGGCTGGCGGATTGTCTTGTAAAATATAACGTTTCTTAGTCTGTTGAGGGACTTTCCTGAATTGGTGTATGTTATTTGTTATTCGTTATTTGTTATTTG
>CAYXDG010000132.1:1383-4041 GCA_964463655.1 uncultured Dactylococcopsis sp. | reverse complement strand
AATAACAAATAACAAATAACCAATTATGACAATTTCCTCATCACCACGCACGTTCATTAAAGACAAACTTTTGTTAGGGAATGACCCAACCCCAGAAATGATCGCAATTGTTAGTGTTTATGTGGTGCGAGGAATCCTCAATTTAGCCCGTCTTGCAATTAGTTTTTTCCTGAAAGATAACCTTGGATTAAGTCCCGCAGAAGTTTCTGTCTTAACAGGATTTGCGGTGCTTCCTTGGGTGATTAAACCCCTGTTTGGCTTCTTCTCCGATAGCTTCCCCATTTTTAGCTATCGTCGTCGTCCCTATTTGGTCTTCTCTGGCTTTTTGGGGACTGCTTCTTGGTTAGCTTTAGCAACTTTTGTGGATAGCACTTGGACAGCAACGATCGCGATCTTAATGAGTTCTGCCTCGATCGCGATTAGTGATGTGATCGTAGATTCTCAAGTAGTAGAACGCGCAAGGGAAGAGTCTCTGGCTAATGCAGGATCATTGCAATCTCTCAGTTGGGGAGCTACTGCATTAGGAGGCTTGATCACTGCCTATTTTAGCGGGTGGCTGCTGGAATTATTCACGCCTAAAACCATTTTTGCCATTACTTCTGTCTTTCCTTTAGTCTTTTCTGGGGTAGCGTGGTTGATTGCAGAAAAACCCATTCCGAAGCGCAATCGTGCAGAATCACAATTACAAGCAAATGTCAAGAGTCAAATTAAACAACTTTGGCAAGCAATGCGTCAAAAGCGCATTTTATTCCCTGTAATCTTTATTTTTCTCTGGCAATCTACCCCTGGTTCTGATTCAGCAATCTTCTTTTTTGTTACCAATGAATTAGGCTTTAAACCAGAGTTTTTAGGAAGAGTGAGATTAGTCAGTAGCTTTGCTTCTTTAGCAGGGGTTTGGATTTTTCAGCGCTTCTTGAAAACTGTTTCCTTTCGGAAGATTTTTGCTTGGAGTACGGTGATTTCTTCAGTGTTAGGAATGAGCGTTTTAATCTTAGTCACTCATGCCAATAGAGCTTTAGGAATTGATGATTACTGGTTTAGTTTAGGAGATAATTTAATTCTAAGCGCGATCGGGGAAATTGCTTTGATGCCTGTTTTAGTGTTAGCAGCGAGGCTATGTCCTGCAGGAATTGAAGCAACGTTTTTCGCCTTAATTATGTCCATTTGGAACTTAGCGGGCTTTTTATCTTACCAATTAGGAGGTTTATTAACTGCTTTATTAGGCGTAACCGAAAACAACTTTTATAACCTTTGGTTATTAGTTATTTTGACTAATCTTTCGACCTTACTTCCGCTTCCTTTAATTAACCTTTTACCCGCAACTGACCCCATGAAGGATGACTAATTTAATTGATAATGGTGGAGCAAGGCTCCACCCGACAAGTTTTAACGATAGTCTTGAGTTTGAATGTTTCTTAGTCTTGCTTCTGGACGCTTAAATCGATCGAGCTGCGACTCAAAGAACTTACGGTTAGCTTTCAAGTGTTTCGGGTTAGGATCATCAAGAGGATACAGTAACGCTGCACGCAGAGCCTGAATCACCGCAGACGTAACACAGTACATTGATCGCTGAAAGGTAATTCCCAATTGAATGAGTTTATCCTCATCGCCACGACAGTGCTTAGCATAGTAGTCTTCCAGATAGGGGGGAAGGAAATGCAACATATCTTGCATTAAAAGCGTTGGCGGAATGCCTGCTGTTCCCACAGGAAACACATCTGCGTAGAGAATGCCATAATGGAAATCTTTTTGATCGTCGGGAACTTCTTTCGCTTGAGCGTTATAGGATTTTGTTCCTCTGAAAGGTGAAGTGCGATAAAAAATCGCCTCTACATAGGGAAGTGCAGCTTCATACAACCAAGTAAACCCTTTACTTTTGGGGATAATTTCATACATTTCCCCATCAATGTAAACATGATGATAAATGGGACGACCTGACACAGCAAAAATGCCATTAACTAAAAAGTCCATCGCTTCGGGAACAGTGCTGATACTGCCTTCATCATAGCGATCGGACATCTCGAAAAATACTGGCGCCATCACTTCCCAAAACAGTCCTAAATTGGAATAGTAAGACATTTCCCGTACTTTTTCCATAAACATTTCGGGGAAGAGTTTGTATAAGCCTAACATCAAAGGATTGTTCTTGAAATAGGCTTTAATCGCTCGATCGGCATTTTGGCGATATTCTTCGCTATCAAGATAAGCATCAAACTTGCCATAACCCATATCTCGACCATGCCAAAACATGGCTCTCATGCACTCTTCCGCGAACTCCATGTTAACGCGATCGTGCCATAAATGATGGAAAAGACGAGGAATTTTTTTCGTTTCTCCCTTCTCCATAAACTCTAAAAGTTCAGGATGGGCGCTGGCTTTTCCACGCCAAACTTGTAAGTCGGCATTTTCACCTGCGTAATGATTTTCTAGGTCGAGATAGTCTTGGGGAAGAAAGTATTTAAACGCAGGAAGGGGATTTAAGAAAACTCGTTCAGCTATGTAAAGTAAATCGCGCCAATAGAAATCCATTGGCACAGCATAAGCCTTATAAATCCCGATAATTTGCATTAAGTTTTCTTCCGTATCTGGTAGCATCGCCCCTCCTGCTTCTAGGCGATGAATGATGTCTGCAAATTCGTGTTTGGAAGGAGGAAGTTT
>CAYXDG010000132.1:0-1283 GCA_964463655.1 uncultured Dactylococcopsis sp. | reverse complement strand
TTTTCAGAAAAAGCGATCGCGCCAGAATCGCTATCAGGAAGGGAAGGAGACAGCGCAGCAACAATATTGGTGGTTGTTGGTTCAATCCAATGCACTAACCAGTTCGGTTGAATCCCAAACGCAAAAATAATGAGGGTTAAAGCTAATGCTGGTAATCGTTCTGACCACAACACTTTGGGATAATAGGCAAGGGAATTATCTAATTTGCCAAAACAGGTGCGGTTTAAAAGAATTACAAAATAAACCGCAGTTAATCCTGATGCAATAATACAGAGAATTGTCTCGATCGGGAAACGGGAAAAACTGCCTTGAAAGACAATATATTCAGCAACAAATCCCACTAAACCCGGAATCCCCGCACTCGCCATTCCTGCTGTAATGAGTAAGGCACTGGTAAGCGGTAAACCGCGAATGGGGTTCATTAAACCATTCAAAACTGCTCGATCGCGCGTTCCCACTTTTTCCTCTACGATACCAATCAGTTGGAATAATAACGCCAGAATCAAGCCATGACTAATCATCTGCGCTACAGCCCCTAAAACACTTAAAGAATTGCCCGCAGCCGAGGCGACTAAAATATAACCCATGTGACCGATCGAGCTATAGGCAACCATCCGTTTAATATCACTTTGCGCGATCGCTGTTAATGCCCCATAAATCACACTCACTACCCCAATAATCGCCAAGCCGGGGGCAGTGAGATTCCAAGTTTCCGGGAATAATTGCAACCCAAAGCGGATAATGCCATAAGTGCCTAACTTCGCTAAAACGCCCCCTAACAAAATCGCTACGGGGGGAGACGCTTCCACATAAGCATCAGGTTGCCAAGTATGTAAAGGCACTAAAGGAGTTTTCATGGCAAATCCCACTAAAATCAACGTCAGCAAAATTAATTGTACTTTTAAGGGAAGGCCTGCTGTGGTAATAGATTCATATTCAAAACTACCACTTCCGTTGAGAAAAGAAAGCCCCAGAAACGCCGCTATAATTAATAATCCCGAAACGGCAGTGTAAAGAATAAATTTGGTCGCTGCATACCCTCTGTTTTTTCCTCCCCAGATGCTAATGAGAAGATAAAAGGGAATTAACTCCACTTCGTAAAACAGGAAGAATAAAAGGAGATTTTGCGCCATTAACGCCCCAGCTACGCCAAAATTTACGAGTAAAATCAAGCTGTAATAGAGGCGAGAACGCTCAATTTTGAGATTGGTACTGTAAATTGCGATCGCGCTTAAAAAACTATTAAGAAAAACCAGGGGTAAGGAAATTCCATCTACACTGAG
>CAYXDG010000131.1:0-4119 GCA_964463655.1 uncultured Dactylococcopsis sp. | reverse complement strand
TTTTGAACGTTAAAATAGCTTTCCAAGACTTCCCGCACCATCGGTGCTGCGATCGATCCGCCACCCCCTCCAGAATGCTCCGCAAAAGCCACCACAACAATTTCTGGGTTATCATAAGGAGCAAACGCCCCAAACCACGCATGAGCTTTTCCTGGAGGTGCTTCTGCTGTCCCACTTTTCCCTGCGATCGCTGGTAAGCCAAGCCCTGTTACTTTTCTTCCTGTTCCCCTTGTCACCACAGCGCGGCTTCCTTCACGTAAAATTTGCACAGTGCTGGGCTTCAGATTTAGGGAGACCTTTTCATAGCGGTTGTCATCTGTTTTCAAAAGATGGGGATTCACGCGATACCCTCCATTAGCGGGAACTGCAAACATCACCGCGACTTGTAACGGCGTTGCTTGACTAAACCCTTGCCCGATCGACATATTGACGGTATCACCCGCCGACCAACTCCAACCGAATCGTTCTTGTTTCCACGCTTCATCTGCAATCAAACCAGGGACTTCTGCAGGGATTTCAAGGGTGGTATCTTGACCGAAACCATAGCGTCTTGACCAATCAATCAACACCTCACCGCCAACCCCGCGCCCAATTTGACCAAAAAAGGTGTTACTACTCCAAGCGATCGCGCTGACGTATCCCATCGCTCCAAACCCAGCGCGGTTCCATTCCCCAAAGCGTACCCCACCCACATTTAAATAGGCGTAAGTATTTAAAACTGTACCTGGAGGATATTTTCCAGACTCCATCCCTGCGGTTGCTGTAACCAGTTTAAAGGTAGAAGCTGGAGGAAACCCCCGAACCGCGCGATTGACAAACGGATTATCCTTCGCTTGTAGCTTTTGCCATGTTTCAGGGGTAATGCGACTGGAAAAGATATTGGGATCGAAGGTGGGACGACTCGCCATCGCGAACACCCCCCCTGTGTTCGGATCAAGGGCTACGATCGCGCCGATTCTTTCCCCAAGGGCTGCTTCGGCTGCCTTTTGCAAGTCTAAATCGAGAGTGAGGGTAACATTTTGTCCTGATTTAGCGGTTTTCTCCCCTAAAATGCGAATAATGCGCCCATCACCATTCACTTCCACCTGTTGACCGCCCCATTCGCCTCGTAGTTGCTTTTCAAAGGCAGCTTCCGCGCCCATACGCCCGATGATATCTCCTAAACGATACTCGTCAGCCTCATCTACAGCCAGTTCTTCCCCTGTAATTTCCCCTGTGTAGCCTAAAATATGAGCAGCCACTTCTCCGTTAGGATAGTCGCGCACCGGTTCAATGTCTAATTCAACCCCAGTGAGTTGATAGCTGTATTCCTCGATCGCCGTCACTTGTGCTGGTGTTAATCCCCGCGCAATGCGAACCAGCGTCGGATAGTTGATCGGCACTTCTTCCACCTGCTTGATAATCTTAGCTGCCGGAATCTTGAGAATCTCAGAAAGACGATTAACCGTGTTTTCCCAATTTGGGTCAGCTTTTGCCAGGGGCCAAACAAAAGCCGAATAGGACAGACGACTCTCCGCAAGAGTCTTCCCATTGCGATCGAGGATATTACCTCGGACTGGAGGTTTGGGGAGAATCCGAATCCGATTGTTCTCAGCCAATTCACGATTGCGTTCCCCCTCCACTAATTGTAAATGGCTGAGACGATACCCTAGCCCTCCCAACAACAAAGCCGTGACTAAGAGCAACAAAATGGCAGGACGCAGTTGTCGCCCCACTGTTCGAGCGCTGCGCTTACCACTGGGATAGTCACTCTTATTTTCAGTCTGCGGGCGGGCTTTTTTTGCGGTTGAAGGAAGGGTACTTGCCATAAAAGTTTAGAGACGACTCAAGTCTGGATAAGCCGCTAAGAGGTCATCATTGGATAGGGTATCGTTTTCGGCTTGCGGAGTCCAAATCACTTCTACAGCCAACAAACTTTCGCTACCCGTGCTTCCCAACTGTCTTAACGCCTGACGGATATCATCAGCGCCATTGACTTGGGGCATTTCTAGTTTTCCTTGCACACCCGCGAGAATCGTCACCACAATATATTCTGATGGTGCTTGTTCACCGTTGCTTTCTACAGTCTTCTGTTGGGAGACTCCTTCGACATTGTAGAGGGTTTCTTCATCGTACTTACTACGTTCAGCAAGCGCCCAACGGTTAAACTCAGATTCGGCTTTCTCTAACTGAGACACATTAGACTCTGCTTTCCCATAAACCCAATATTCTGGGTGACGTAACAGCGCTAAGGTTGCTTCTTGGAGTACCATCGATCGACCCGCCGTTGTGGCTGTATCTGCACGCTTGGCCAGATCATTTAATTCTGTTTGCAGGTCTTTAGCATCAGCTAATAACCCCACCTGTACTTTCGTAACCGTCACTCTTGGGTTAGCTGTCCCCACACTACCATCGCCACCGCCAAAACCAGCATTCTGGAAACTTCTGACAATAAAGTTAGCAACGGCGAAGAAAATCAAAATCGTGAAGATACTACCAAAACCGCCAAAGCCAAAGAAGGGAAGCAGAAAAGGAAAACCAATGCCACCTCCTGGCCGACTGCCTCCTCTTGGGGCTGGCGCACTGCGACTAGGTGAACTAAATCCGCCACCGCCAATGCGTCCCCCGCCACGACGAGCTAAAGCCTCACTCGCGTCTCCTAAGACAAAGGTTAAAGCGAGAGCCACCAGAAGAAAGGATTTTAAGAAACGTTTCCAATTTATTTTTCGGAACATAGGATGATTTTAATGAGTATTCTCTGATCTATTTCGATCATGCCTAATTTTCGTAACAACCACCACCGACAATGGTTACAATTTCTATTTGGTCTCCTTCTTGTGCGATCGTTTCTGACCAGTGCTGACGATGGAGAATCTCGCCGTTATATTCCACTGCGACTAAGCGAGGATTATAGTTGAGTTGCTTCAATAGTTCAGTAATGGGGGTTTGAGGAGAACAACTGATGGGGTCACCGTTGACACTGAGGGTAATGGTTTCGTTAGTCATGGTGGCGAAAGATTAGGAAAACTGCTTGAGGAAAGTTTCAGTGGTTGCTTGAGGATCCCTTGCAGACATAATCGCACGGACAACCGCAACGCGAGAAGCACCTGCATTAACCACATCTTTAATATTATCAGCATTGATTCCCCCGATCGCAAACCAAGGAATAGGACAATGTTGCGCTGCATAACGAACATAATCTAATCCTGCTGCTGCTTTCCCTGGCTTCGTTGGGGTTTTGTAAACAGGACCCACCCCTACATAGTCGGCACTTTCTGCGATCGCGCTTGCCATTTCATGAGGATTTGTGGTAGAACGTCCAATGATCTTATTTTTGCCAAGAATCTTCCGTGCAACCGCAATGGGAATGTCTTGTTGTCCTAAGTGTACCCCATCGGCATCCACCGCCACAGCGAGATCAGCGCGATCGTTCATCAAAAATAAAGCCCCATATTGATGACACAGTTGACAGAGTTTCTTTGCCTCCTGCATCCGAATGTTATCATCTGCTTCCTTATTCCGATATTGAACCAGAGAAACGCCTCCTCTGAGACTGGCTTCCAGCACAGAAAAAATATCTTTGACTGGAGAAGTAATCAGATAAAGTTGTACGGTTTCTAACTTTCCTTTGGGGGAAGTCTTAAACAGATTACTTTCTAAGGTATAAACCCCATAGCGCAATTGTTTACAAGTCCTTCCCATTTCCACATCATAGAGTTTGCTATACTCTTCCAACACCCGCAGCGCTTCTTGGATGCGACACAGGTTGATCTGTAACACTTGTTCAGGATTCTCTCGGGTTTCTTCTTGGGGATGGGTCAGCGCCGTGCCACAATCTTCCGGGGTATTGCGGGCTGTGCGAATTTCTTCTGTGTGCCACTTGGCAAGGGTTTGACGCATTTCTTTACACTCTTGCGCCAATGTGGGATTATCAAGGGCAAAGCGACACCATTCTTCAATAATCCGAATGCCTTCCCGTGCGCGATCGAGATTCGCATCTAAAATTCGATAAATAGCTTGAGTTTCAAGAGAAATATCATTCATATTTGATCAATCATCAGTTACCAGTGAACAAATAACATAATAGTCTAATCATCTAGTACCAAAATATTGTAATATTTAGAAATATATTGGTAGATT
>CAYXDG010000130.1:0-4690 GCA_964463655.1 uncultured Dactylococcopsis sp. | reverse complement strand
TTTTTGCCAGAAGGTATGCCATTCTTTGTTTATGTTTCAATCCCTAGGAAGGGATTAGTGTTATTGAAACTATTGAAACAATTTGATACAGAGCGATAAGATAATCCTTTAGGTTTCAATCCCTAGGAAGGGATTAGTGTTATTGAAACTATAGTTGCCTCTAATAGTAGAGGCATTACTAATGTTGTTTCAATCCCTAGGAAGGGATTAGTGTTATTGAAACATTGAAACGATAGAGCAATTTGACGAATATGAGCAGCGTAAGGGTTTCAATCCCTAGGAAGGGATTAGTGTTATTGAAACTAGGTGGGTAATGGTTCTGGAATAATCCTGCTATTTCAGTTTCAATCCCTAGGAAGGGATTAGTGTTATTGAAACTACATTACAACGATGTAATATACTGCTCCTTTCCGTTGGAGGTTTCAATCCCTAGGAAGGGATTAGTGTTATTGAAACATTTTAATTAATTAACTCATAGCCATTTCTTGACTAAGTTTCAATCCCTAGGAAGGGATTAGTGTTATTGAAACGCTAATAACGTTACACAATTACTTAATAACAGTAACTTTGGGTTTCAATCCCTAGGAAGGGATTAGTGTTATTGAAACCGATGACATATCAACTGAATTATCTCCAGCGTGGGGCGATAGTTTCAATCCCTAGGAAGGGATTAGTGTTATTGAAACCGCGGGGGTTGAAAACCCTTGTTGTATTTAGTTTTCAAGGTGCAGTTCCGCGAACCCTCCACGATGATAGCAAATTTAATCATAAAAAACAACCCCAAATCGCTAAAACTCTTACTGTGAAAGGTGCGCGGATGATTTTCAGTTGATCGCGCTCGAAAACGAAACAGAGAAAGGGTTTTCACCAATCCGAAGTCAGTTCGCATTATACAGCACCCCATTCGCGCAATTCTCTGAGAAAAAAAAATTTCCTCTCAAAATAATAATCATCCAAAATCCTTGGTATAACAGCACCCTAAGCCATTTTACGAAAAATAGCAAAAAAATTTTCTCCAATGGTACACACTTTTAGAGGTTCATTCGTTTCTTATATATTATAGACACCCACCACCAGTGGATTTCATGAGGAAACATCAACAATGGCGAAAATTCTAATTTCCCCTCTCGGAGTGGGAGGACAATTTCAAAATCAGCATCAGCGAGAGTATCGAAAAACCTGTTATCGCATTGATGAGGTTGACTACCCTCAAAGCAGTTTTGTTGCTTCTGTGCTGTATCAAAATTTACAGTTGGATGGCATTATTTTCATCGGTACAGTGAAATCAATGTGGGAGGAAGTATATCGTTTTTTCTGTGAAGCAAATAATCAACCGTTCAATGAAGACTATTGGCTTACTTTAGCAGAAACCATAGACAGTTTAAATGCAAACAGTTCTATTAATGCTCTCAATTTAGACCCCTTAAATCAGGTTTTGGGGGAGCATTCAACTTCGATCTTAATTCACTACGGGTTAAATGAAACGGAAATTTGGAAGAACTTAGAACAAATTATTCAAATTAAAGATTTCCTCAATGATGGCGATGAAGTTTATCTAGATATTACCCACTCTTTTCGCTCTCTGGCATTGTTTCAATTCTTAACTTTAACTTTTATTAATGATTTACTGAGCGAGAGAAATATTAAGCTCAAAGGAGTGTATTATGGAATGCTAGATGTTAACCGCGAGTTGGGTTATACTCCAATTGTGGACTTAGGTTCACTGTTTGAAATGATGGATTGGATTAAAGGCGCATATAGTCTTAAAAGTTATGGGGATGGCGAGTTAATCGCTCAACTGTTGAAAGCAAAAGGAGAAGAGGTTTTATCGGATCGAGTACGTTGGTTTTCTGATGCAATTAATCTTAACTATTATCCCACAATTAAACAGAAAACAGAAAATTTAAGGCAGTATTTAGAGAAAGACAACTTTCCCACACCATTTCTCTATATCGAACCTATTTTAACTGATTTTATTAAGCGATTTAGCCATTTATCCAGTGATGCACAATTACAATTAGAATTAGCGGGATGGTATTTTGAAAATAAACGTTATGCAACGGGATATGTAACTTTAACTGAAGCAATTATTACCTATGTTTGTGAGTGTGAAGGAGAAGATATCCGACAAGAAGAAGGGAGAAGAAAAGCCTTAGAAATTATTCATTCTCCCCAAGAACAACACAGAAAACTTCCTCAACTTTACTTTCAAATCAACCCAATTCGGAATCGAATTGCTCATGCTTCTCTTTCGGAAGTGCGAGGAAGTGGAAACTTTCAGATAGCGATTAATAATGCTTTGGGTTATTACCAAGAAGCAAAACGGATTTTTAGAACCAATACTTTAGGATAGTTGTGGAAAAATGAATCAAGAAAATCATATCAAAATTGCTTTAACCTGGTGTCTAGCTTGGGGCGAAAATCGAGAACCACAAGTGGAAAAGACGGTGTTACAACAAATGCGAGAGGCAATACAAAATGGAAATAAAACGCAACTCCCTGCTCTAGTTCAGCCTTATTTTAATTTGGTAAATGCTTTACAGACAATTCCTCATGATTATTTTCCTGAAAACATAGAAAACATTAAACAACACTATGCTCAACTCTGGGATGAAGAAACTCCCATTGGCTTGGTTTATGGCGGTGCGACCAAGATCAAAAATTATGTTTTTTCTTCGGCTAATTTGATGGAAATTCGCGGTGGATCAGCGATTTTAGATCGAATTAATCTCATTGATTTGCCTGCTTTTTTTGACCCAGAAAAACCATTCCATCCATCGCGCTTGTGGCTAAAGAAAACAGAGAACTTTCCAGAGTTATCAGAGGTGCTGATTCCTGAACTGATCATTTATTCAACAGGAGGAAACATTCTGGCTTTTTGTCCGGCTGCTTATGTGGATGACTTAGCGAACGCCATTGAAAAGCGCTACACCAGTGAAACATTAACAGCCAATAGTTGCGCGGTGGGAGAGACTTTCCGTTTGTTAGAAATGCGCTTTGGGTTATTACGAACTCCCCTAGAAAATACGCTTTGGTTGGATTGGTATCGGACACACTATACAGACTCGATCGTTGAGAGTTATTATGGAAAAGCTGATAGTGAGAAAGCAATTATTGATAATTTCTTTACTCGCAAAAGTTTTAACGAACTAGCGGGGAAACTCGCAAGTTTATTTAATCAGCGACGCAGTGGAAACAAGCATGAAACTCGTCCCAGTCGCTGTTATCCGCCCATGTTAGAAACTCATCCCTATTTAGTTCGAGATAACCTCGATCGCGCTTCTGCCATTCTACAAGCAGAAGAGTTAGCTAGTCAACCTTATTTTTCTGAATCAGTCGCTCGTAAATATATCATGGGACAACGCACTAAGCGAGATGATAGCAACCAAAAATGGTATGAGAAAACAGGATTAAACTGGGAAGCTGGAGAAGTTAAAAGTTGGGTGAAGAAGTTCGAGGATTTTTTAGACAACAGTGATTATTTTCAGAGATATTATCAAGATTATGATCCCAATTTAGTGACAGAAGCCCGTAATGTTGAAGAAATCAGCAATGCTAGTAATGAGTTTATTTCCTTCATCTACGCCGATGGAAACAATATGGGAGGCTATATTCAAAAAATTCGCACTCCTGAAGAATATCAACAGTTTAGCGCCGATATTTTTGAAGCAACGGAACAATCGGTTTATTACGCATTAGCACAACATTTACATCCCCATCAGTTAGGGGAACTCAAAAAAGAAGAATCGAAATCTAGACCAGGAAAATTAATTCATCCCTTTGAAATTATCACCATTGGTGGGGATGATGTGCTGTTAATTGTTCCTGCAAATAAGGCTTTAGAAATTGCCAAAACCATCGGAGATAAATTTGAAGAAATTTTACAACAAAAAGGTCGCTATCGTCTTGAATCTGATCCTCAATCTATCTTCGCCCAACGTTATTGTCCAAAATCAGCAAAAGCCTCTGACTGTCAGTTAAGTATGTCGATCGGCGTTATCATCTTAGATTATAAAACACCAATCTATTACGCTCAAAATTTAGCAAATCAATTATTAAAATCTGCTAAAAAACGAGCAAAAGATTTAAAAAAGTATTACCATTATTATGGCGGAACAGTTGATATTCTTGCTTTAAAATCAGTGACAATGATTTCCTCAAATATCCAAGAATTTCGGGAGAAGGCGTTACAAATCAAAGACAAAAAACTACACTTACAAGCAACGCCATACACTTTACATGAATTGGGAGGATTGATCAAAACCATTGAAGCATTTAAACAAACAGATTTTCCTCGTTCTCAACTGTATCAAGTGCGTTCTTTTTTAAGCCAAGGAAGAAAGATTGCAATGTTAAATTATCGTTATTTTGCGGTTCGTCTCGCTTCAGAAAAGCGTCAGCTACTCGGAGAAGAATTTGAGAAAGCGTGGTGTGAGGCGAAAACTAATAATGGCAATTTAGCGCCTTGGATGTATGATCAAACTCAAGGGGTTTATGAAACAATTTGGTATGATTTAATTAATTTTTATCCTTTTATTCAATTGTCTCAATCTGATTCTTTATCTTTGTCTAGTTATGTTACTTGAATGATCATTTTCCTGATGTTGTTTAATCTGTTTAATCCCACCTAACCCCCCTTGAAAAGGCAGGGTCGTTTCATTCTCCTGAAATCCTCTTCAGGTGGGGAGAT
>CAYXDG010000129.1:0-4748 GCA_964463655.1 uncultured Dactylococcopsis sp. | reverse complement strand
CGATAGTATACATTAATCTGTCTAAAGTGTGTAATTAATTTTGTTTACCTGCTTAGCGCTGCGTGCTTATATTAGGACATTTCCCCAACGGTGGGAGTGCGACCGTCTCGGTCGCTACTATTCTCCAGAATGTCCTAAACAAAACCTGTAGCGCTATAACTGCCAAAGCTGATGGCGAGTGGCTTCACTGGTAACAAGGCGACACTGAATCGTTATTTGACTCATAACAAACTGGCTGCTAAAAAAAAGCGGCGTTGCTGAATTAGAGTATGATGTTAAATCTGCGCGATCGAATCTTCAACATCATACCTTGATTCAGCAACGCCTAGAATTGTATCAATAACGCGATCGCATACAATGAAAACAACAGAGCAACTTGAAAAGGAAAATCCTGTGAGTATTACCCTGAACTTACCTCCAGAATTAGAAGAAGAACTCTCAGCAGAAGCAAACCGCCTCAACTTACCCTTACAGGAATATGTTCTGCGTCTCCTTTCCTCTCATCCTTTCCTAGAAACCCCCCCTCAAAACGGTTCTCAACTGGTCGCCTATTGGGAAAACGCAGGCGTGATTAACTCACGTCCCAACATTGAAAATAGCCAGCAAACTGCCCGCAAACTGCGATATGGTGCCGAACATAGAAACTCGGCATAAAAGATGTATCTAGTTGATACTTTATTGCGCAATCCAATCACTGATAAATTCCAGTTGTCCTTGCATTTGTGCCGAAGATTTAGTGTTCACAAGGTTTAGCACTCCACGCATTAACTCTCCAATCCCATAGCGTTGCTGAGGGGCTAAGATAATTCCCGCGTGAGATAAACCTTTTTGAATCATAGCTGTGTGCAATCGGTAAAAGTCTCTGGTGTTGAAACTAAAGATGACCCGACCATTGTCTCTGGCCCAGTTAAGCTGTTCTTCATCGGATTGATTCAGCATTCCCACATCAGCAACAGTTAACACATCGACATTACGTGACCTTAAGGCTTGGATGAAATCTTCATCCATTGAGTCTTCATCCAGATATAACCTAATTTTGCTCATCTCTCTGATTGTAGGATTGTGCTAATTTCCAATACTCAGCATCTTCTTCTAACAAATCGGTTTCAATTTCATCGCGATTAGCATGATAATAAGCTAAGGCTGCATAAACTTGAGCAAAGTTGAGATGATTGAGACGACGGGCAATTTCCTCAGCACTAGCCCCTTGTTTGTAAAGGACAACTACTCGACGGACTGAGGTTTGTGTTCCCGTAATGATGGGGCGACCCTTTTCTACAGAATAGGTGATCAGTGTACCGATGTCAGTGGCGGTGGACATAGTGGTTTTGCAATCAACAACAAATGACTTTTCCTAGATTATTGCAGACAACTAACAAACTGCCTGTAAACTGAGACATAATGTAGGAAGGTGATGACGCTGGGAAAATAATGCTTACAGAAACCTACTTTGAGCAAGCGATCGAACAATACCTAACCACCGCAGGGGGATACGAAAAAGGGAATCCCCAAGATTATGATCGCGATCGCGCCCTCTTCCCAAAAGATATCATCAATTTTATTCAACACACCCAACCTAAATTCTGGGAACGCCTCAGCGCCAGCAACAAAGGAAAAGCAGAAACCATCCTCCTCGATACCCTAGAAAAAGAACTGCAAGCAAAGGGAATGCTGGACGTTCTGCGTCACGGATTTAAATGCTTTGGCAAAACTGCTTACCTCGTCTATTTTGCCCCGAATACAGGGATGAACCAAGCCCAACAACGCTACAACCGAAACCGCCTTACGATTACCCGTCAGGTTAAAACCGCTAGTGGCAAAATTCCAGATGTGGTGCTGGCAATTAATGGACTCTTTAACCGTTCCTCACTTAAACTCGCTTCCCGTACCGTTCTCGGAATCGTATCCCCCTCCCACACCCATAGTGGCCCCTCAATCAAATCCTTCCTGAATGATGGCGTTTTCCCCGATTAATTGTCACAGGATAAGCGGAAAATAGGGACATAAATAAACTGGTTAAACGCTGTTGCCCATCTAATATAAGCATCTCAGGAACAGGAGGGGCTTTTAAATAGGCTCCTTCTACTAATCTCGGTTTTAAGCGAAACTGTATCTGTTTTTGTTCTAATAGCATTAACGATCTCACTCCGAAACCCCAAAGAAATACTGGCTAACAGAAGCCGAATTCGTTCATCTTCCCAACGCCACTCTCGTTGAAAATCTGCTAATTGAACTTTCCCACTTTGAATTGCTTTGAGAAGATCGAGGAGTGGTTCTTTCGTGAGGTCAAAGGTAGAAAGGGGCAACATAAATTAGAAAATAGGAGCAGATTAACCTCAGTTATTAAACCTGATCGGCGATCGACTTGCCAAAAGATAAGGGAAATGATGGCTACAGAATATTTAGAACAGAGCTTTCTGGCATAGGCACAGCTTACCATCCGCAAACCCAATCAATTATTCATCACTGATTGACAAGTGGCTAATAATCCTCGATCGCTGTCGCTAATTTCTTCGATGGGATGATATCCTTGCAAAGTTAGAGGTTGACTCAGGCTTTGATTTTGGTTTGCGATCGGGTCAGGGGTTTCTAGGGCGATCTCGTAAGCATTTGTACTGTCTTCATAAGGATGATCGACAATCATCTGTAACTGATTTGCGCTCACTTGTCCCTGAAAACAGCTAAATTCTGAGTGTGGCATATATAATGCACCGACTAACTTTCCGTTTTCTGCTTGAAAAACTAGATATTCTTGCCCAATTTGATCGGGTTTTGGGGATTGTCCGTAGAGATAAATCCCGTTGGGAATCAGCTTTTTATTGGGGTTAGTTTCTGCTGTGGATTGAGGTTGTTTAGCCGATAATGGCGCGATCGGCAAAGCAATAAAAGCTAATATCATCGCTACTACAATTAAAACTTGTGGAGATTGTAGCCACTGATAAAAAAAAAGTTATACTCATCGACATTTTACTAATTTCTTGCTTTCTCAAAATCTTTTTGAAAAACTCCTTAAGCCTAACTCAGCTTAAATCTTTATTTATTATCCTACCATTTATTATGACAAAAGTTTTCTCTGACTGCGGTCATTCATAAGGAAGATTACAACAATATTTCTGTTTTTGATCAGAAACTTAATATTTGCAACAAATAGTCCCTATTGTGTAGGTAAAGACACAGATGCGATCGCGAAGGAATTTCTTTAAAGAAAATCTTTTTGAAGATAGATGCTGTTAAGTTTTAAGCGTGATTCACTCAGATTTAATTGAGCTAGATTTTTTAAATATGCTGAGAGCTACTGTTCCCAGTAACCAATAATGTTCAACTGATTGAAACCCAACTTGTTTTCCTAATTTTTCACGGCTAGTGAGACGATAAAATCGCACTTTTCCACTCCCCATAGAAAGTTCAACTTCATCCTCTTTCCCTTCCCAAACAAAATCAACTAAATAATAGTTTCCATGAGGTTTGAGAGTGCGATAAACTTCTGATAAAACTTGTTTTGGTTGCGGATAATGGAGAAAACTAATAGTATTAAAAACAGCATCAAATTGTTGATTAGCAGTGGGGAGATCTGTAGCATCTCCTTCAAGATAAATCAAACGAGGAGAAGAACGGCGATATTTTCGCGCTTGGCGTAACATTTCAGGAGAAGCATCCAGTCCAAAGCCATAAAGGTCAGGAAAAGTTTTCGCCAGACGTTCGAGGAGTTTTCCCGTTCCACATCCTAAGTCTAATACCCAAGGCTGTGGTGGTAAACTAAGATAGTCTAATAACCTGACATGAAGGGCTTGTTGAACCTCTCCCTCTAAGCTCCTAACGTCGCTATAGAGGGAGATTCCTGCTTCAGACTCTTAACTAGATCAATCCGAAGATCGACCCCCGTCAGACCGTCTCCACAAGCATTTTTAAGGTGCGCTTGCGCTCTGCGCGGGAGACCCGCGCTCAGGTCGCACCTTTTAATGTCCACGAGTGTTCCAACCGCAGACAAACCTCGGTTTCTTATTACTTCAGCAGCCACCACGTCACGCGGGGCTATATACTGGCATTCAGGGCAATGATGAACTCTCACATCCAAAGTTTTCTTTCCAGTATGCGCTCCACACTGACTACATTCTTGGGAAGTGCCATCTTTGTTTACCTTGTCAAAATAAACATCACGCTTCCAACAAACCCATTGAAGGATGTTAATGAACTGCCCAAAGGCGGCATCGGCGGCGTGTTTTGATAGCATTCCTCTTTGCCAACTACGGAAGTCAATGTCTTCTACAAAGATCATCCCTACTCCATCACATAACTGATGAGCTAGTTTGAAGTGCCAGTTTTTACGAGCGTCAGAGATACGTTGATGGACTCTTGCTATTTTACGATTTAGTTGATGGCGATTATTCGATCCTTTCTGTTTATTCTTAAGCCTTCTTTGTAGCAATTTCAGCTTACGTTGAAGAGACCTTAAGAACTGAGGACGTTTCACCTCTAAACCATCGCTTGTAGCTACAAACTTATCAAAGCCTAAATCTAAGCCTCTAGGGTGTCCATTAGGAAAAGTTTGAGGGACATCTACATCTAACTGAAGAGAGAGCATTACAAAGTAACCAGAGGCTTTTCTAATCACTCTTGCTTGTTTAATGACAAACCCTTCAGGAATTTCCCTAGACTTTCTGAATTTGACCCATCCTAATTGAGGTAATTTGAGTTGATTTCCTCTTAATACATCTCCTTTTAATTGCGGATAAACGTAAGACCTTAGA
>CAYXDG010000128.1:0-4909 GCA_964463655.1 uncultured Dactylococcopsis sp. | reverse complement strand
AGAATCCGTGAGGTCTGGAGAATCCCCACGCCTTTAGGCTGGGGAGTATGTCAATGAAGCTAAGATCAACGCCGAAACCCTCGAAAAAGAAGGTCGTCCCGCATTTATGATTTGTGATGTCGCTGACGAATTAGATGCCGACTTAATTGTCATGGGGTGTCGCGGAGTCGGTTTAATTGAGGAAGAAGCCTCCGACAGTGTCAGCAATCGGGTGATTAATCTCTCCCCTTGTCCTGTTTTGGTAATTCCCTAAGTGCTTGCTTCTATTTTCGTTATTTGAACTTTCCACGGATTAAAATCCCGTGGATTCAAATCGAAACAACTCATTCGATCAATGCGCTACCATCAGTAAGTCAATCATTGGTCACCTCCGTTCTGAGGAACTTATACAAATCTAGACAGGTTTTTGAGAAACCTTACTATACTTGATGTCCACCTTTCTGACTCAATCTTTCTAAGCGAGATTTACGAGCCGAAACCAAAGCAATTTCTGACATGGCAAATAGACCATTGAGCAGAATCAGTAATAGGAGAAACACAATTTCACGGGTTAACATGGGGAGTTCCCTTTTTTTATATTTAACCTTAAACTGTGCTTTTGTTCAAATTTAGCTGCACAGGGTTAAGATTAGGAAAAAGGGCGGAAAATGGCTGATAAACGTCGATCGCGCAGATCACTTAGGGCTTCTTCTCCCACTAGAGATTGTACTGTATCTAGGAAAAAACTTGCTTCACAGCCCAGTTCTCCCTCGCACCAAGCCTCCATCGAATTATAAGGCGCTTGTTCGGGGAGACAATACCAAACCGCAAGGGGGTTTGATAAGTTTTGAATCAGTTCAGTAATTTCTTGGCGACTGAGTTCACTCTTTTCTCGATTCTGCCACCACTGACAAATTTTTTGGTTAATTTCTTGTGCTGTTTGGGTTTCGTTTCTAGAAACATTTTGTTGATCGTCCATTGTTAGCAAGCTCCCACTGACGCAGAAGATGAAAGTTGTCTTCATTTATTTTGCCACAACTCTCTGCTTTTTGATAATTAAAAATTATTAATTTTCCTTGGTTAATTGTTTTTAAAATAATCCCTCACTGGGAATCAGCTTAAAAAACTTCAAACAGAGAGCGATCTATAAAAAGTGATAAGGGGGTAGGGGTTCACTGATTTCGATTTGCCAATTTTCGAGGGATTCTTCCCAAAGTTCAATTTGTTGAACTAAAGCAGAAAAATTAGTATAATTCAGCAGAAGATAAAATCGTTCTGTGGTTTCTTTGGGTTGATCATGAATCAGATTCGGATACATTTGATTAATTTGTTCCTTAAACGTTTCTAAGGCTGCTTCTTGTTGGTTTTGATAATTCGTTTTGGCTTGATACTGTTGCTTTTTGGCTTTTAAGTAGGCTTTTCCTGTTGCTTGCAAATCACTGGTTTCTGAAAAAGGAATCGGAGTCAATTTTAAGGTGACTTCCGCTTTGCCAGCGATCGCGTATAATTGGTTCTGGTAGTTTTGAGCATTTTCTTTTAAGTGAGATAATAAATCATCTTGTCCGCGAAAATAAGTCCCAAATCTTAAAGGAAGCACTGGTGTATTTTGAAAGATTTCACAAATGACGCGATCGTGATTTAAAACGGCTTCAATTAAGGTTTGATCATTTTCTTCAAGGTCTTCACGGGGGAGGTTGGTTTCAACCACAGCAGTAATCGCGCTTTCTTCAATTAAGGTTAATTCACCCGTCAAACCTTGAGGTAAGGTAAATTGATAATGGGGAGAAGATAAAAAGCAATAAGTGTATAACATAGGCAATTAATGGGTCATTAAGATAGCGCTACTTGATACGGGAAAGAGGAACAGGGAACAGAAGAATATCTGTAAAAAATTAACCGAAATCAGCCCCCAGAATTGAGATTTGGGGGCAAAAAAACTTTTATCACTCAACATTTTTTGTTCTGGCTTGAGTAAATCGTTTAACAATGAAAATCAACCATTAACTCTTAACAAATTATTCTTGAGTTGTTTCTGATTCAGGGGTAGTATTTTCATCCGTTAAAAGGGGAGTCATTTGTTGAATGCGGTCTTTATATTGAGGAGGAGCAAGATTAAAGGCTTTCTCGTATAAAGGTTTAGCGATGTCATCATTTCCCATGCGTTGTTGAATTAAGGCTTGCCCTAAGACGGGGCGAAAGTCTCCAGGAGTGTCATTGGCGACTTCTTCATAAAGAGCGATCGCGCCCTCAAATTGTTCAGTGCGACCATAGACTTGAGCTAATAATAATTTTATGCTAGTTGGGTCAATTTCTGGATTGTTTTGTTGCGCCAATTCTAAGGTATCCTTTAACTCAGCGATCGCTGCTTCTGGACGATTTTGTTGTAAAAATAGATCAACGAGTCCTTGTAAAGCCTGAAGATTACCTGGTTGTTCATCTAAGATAGTTCGATAAGCCTCGGATGCTCCCTCGATGTCACCAGTTTGTACTTTAGCTTGAGCAAGGAGAATGCGATAAGCGGATTGTTCTGGGTTGAGATCGGCGAGTTTCTCCAAGGGAACAAGGGCGCTTTCAATATCTCCCTGTTCGATGCGAACTTGAAGTAAGCCTTGTAAAGCGTTTTGGTTATTCGGTTCTTTTTCTAAAACCGCTTCATAGCCTCGGGCTCGATCGGCCAAGTTGGTTAGTTGTTGAGGGGAAGAGGGATTATTGGCTTGGTCTTGACTAGGTTGAGCGCTGAGAAAAGGAAGCACCGAGATGCTGACGAAAGCGATCACAAGAATTCCAAGAACGACTAAAATCCAAGTTTTTTGTTTGGAGCGATCAGAGGAAGAACTCATATAAGTCTTTAGCGTAGATGCTGAATAGGTTGTTCACTAACCAACTTTAACGTACATGAATCATGAACCATGAACATCCACCGACTATTTCTCTGATGCGATCGCTTAAACTGCTTGAATAAGTCACTAATATCATGTTCTGGTAAACCAAGGGAAGCACTTATTTGTATTTTGCCTGAACTCGATTCACAATCATTTGCGCCAAGACATTCACAACTAAGGTCAAGATAATCAGCACAAATGCAGCATACATTAGAGCCGAAACTTGCAGTCCTTGGGCTTCTGCAAACTGATTGGCTAGTAGTGAGGCGATCGTATTTGCTGGAGCAAGGATGGAAATATTTAACTGGTTTGAGTTGCCAATAATCATGGTTGCGGCCATCGTTTCACCCATTGCGCGACCCAAAGCTAGCATAATCCCCCCAACAATCCCAGAAAAAGCAGCAGGGATTAAGACTCTAAAAATTGTTCCCCAACGACTCGCACCTAAACCTAGAGAAGCCTGTCGCAGTTGCGGGGGTAATGCAGCGAGAGAGTCTCTGGCGATCGCCGTAATAATGGGTAAAACCATAATTGCGAGAATTACGCCAGCAGGGAGCATTCCAGGTCCTACGGGTTCAGTCCCAAATAGGGGAATCCAACCCAAATGGGCGTATAGCCACTTGCCAATTCCTTTGAGAAAGGGAATGAGGACAAAAATGCCCCAAAGACCATAAACTACACTGGGGATGGCTGCCAATAATTCGACTAAGAAAACAGAGAGGGTGCGAATTGGCAGGGGAATAAAGTCCTCGCTCAAAAAAATAGCTGTTCCTAAGCCAAGGGGAACGGCAATAATCAGGGCAATTAATGAACTCACAAGCGTACCGTAGATCATGGGCAGCGCCCCGTATGCTTCTCTCCCTTCAACGGGATTCCAAGCGCTGTTGACGATGAATCCCAGTCCAAATTCTTGGATGGCAGGGAGCGCGGAAATAAAAACAACAGTGGCGATCGCTATTAAAATTAGCCCGATCGCGATCGCAAACCCAGCTGTTGCTATTCTAAAGCCCCGATCAAGATTTTTCTCTAAGTTCGATCGACTTCTTTCGGGGGGTAATGAAGATGTTTCTATAGTCACAATAGCCTCACTTTTTTGATTGGATTTGGGAAAAGGGAAGGTGAGGATGTCAATAAAGAGATTTAATAATTGCTAGTTACGCGCAAGGGCATGACATCAGTTTAATCGTCATAGGAGGTTATGGCTATACTTTATAGTGATACCCACTTGTGTCCCCTTATCAAAAAATTGGGTTTAAAACCCCGTCCTTCTAGGACGAGCCTTTGTTGGTTCTGGATATATCCTTTAAGTGTCTCTAAGGAAGCTCCCCCTACCGATGAAACAAAATAGCTAGGAGACCCAAGAGACTTCCTATTTTTAGGTTTCGGAAGGTTTGCTCGTCCATATTTACGACTAGAGACTCCTTTCAAAGAGTTCACCATTCCAGAAATCGATACTTTAGGCGGATACTGAATCAAAACGTGAACCTGATCCGCCTCTCCATTAAATTCTAATATACTGAACTCCATTTTCTGAGTTACTTCTCTAAACGACCTTTCAATTAGCTCTAAACTGTTGCTTGTTATAGCGCTACGCGCTAGGCAAGAGGCAAGAGGCTTGCATGCAAGAGTAAGGTATAGGTGAGTTTCAACATTTTGGAATGTCCTAACCTGATTTTGTAGCGCTATAAAACTTTTTGTCTATAACTTAGTGACGAAAATTAAGTGAACTTTCAAGTCTGAAACACTATGTCTTCCCTTAAAAAACATTCTTGACACCCAGTTAAGTTTACTCTAAAGTCTTATAAGACCTAAAAGAAAAAATCAATGAAGCTAAGGTATCGCTACAGAATCTATCCGACTTCCCAACAAGTAATAGCATTAGCTAAACTATTTGGGTGCTGTCGGGTTGTCTTTAATGATGCTCTTGCGTTTTGCCATGAGAATTATCGAAAAGGAGATAAGTTTGTCGGCTACAACCAGTGGTCAAAATCTTTAACCGAAAGTAAAAAAGTAGCGGAGAGAGAATGGCTTAAGGAAGTTTCATCAAT
>CAYXDG010000127.1:0-4985 GCA_964463655.1 uncultured Dactylococcopsis sp. | reverse complement strand
AATAACAAATGACTAATGACTGTACAATTACTCGATCGAATCACTCACCAATACGGCTCGCGAATCGTTTTAGACGAGATTAGTCTCAGCGTTAAACCCAGCAAAATTCTTTGTCTCATGGGGCCCTCTGGTTGTGGCAAAACCACTCTTCTCAATCTCCTTGCTGGGTTAGTCTCTCCCACTGGTGGAAAGGTGGTGCAAAATCTCTCACCTATGTCCTACGTCTTTCAAGAACCTTGTTTGTTCCCCTGGGAGACGACAGTGGAAAATATTGCCATTGGTTTGAAAAGCCTGGGAGTCAACCAAACACGACGACTACAAAGAGCGTACAACCTAGCGGAAAGAGTCGGTTTAGCCGATGCGACTCACCTCTATCCGCAACAACTCAGTGGCGGGATGAAACAACGAGTCAATCTTGCCAGAGCCTTCGCCATTAATCCCAGTTTACTGCTGTTGGATGAGCCTTTTAGTTCTCTTGATTTGGGAACACGAGGAGAAGCCCAAAAATTAGTGATGAATTGGGTTGTAGAACAGGAAACTACCGCTATTTTAGTCACTCACGATCTCGCCGAAGCTGTTCTCATGGCCGATCATTTAGTCGTTTTCTCAGCGCGACCTGCAAGTATGGTTTATTGCTGGGAAAATGAAAAACCGCCTCAACAACGGGATGCTGCTTATATTTATAAAGTTTTAGCTCAGTTACAAGCCGTGCCAGAAGTCGCTGCGAGCTTTAGTCTTGAAACACCTCTCTCTCTTTTTTAAGTCCTATGAAATACAATCGTCGCCGTTTTTTACACATCATGTCTGCTAGCGGTTTAGTGGTTGCAAGTAGCTGCGATCGTCAAACGCGGACTTCACAGGGCGAACAACTCTCCTCTCTGGGAATTGGTGGCTCTCCCATTTTACTTGCTATTCCCCTCGCCTACCTAATTGAAGAAAGCCGTCTCTCGCAAAAAGTCCCCAATCTAGAGTTTATTCCCGTTCGCAACCACGAACAAATGAAAGCCCTGTTAACCTCTGGACAAGGACAAATGGCAGCCAACCCCACTTTACTGTCTGCTGGGTTGTATCAGAAAGAGTTTCCTCTGCGGTTACTCAATGTGATGATTTGGGGCAATATTTATGTCCTTTCGCCAGACAGCAATATTACCACTTGGGATGATTTACGAGGAAAGTCGGTTTTGATTCCTTTTAAGGGTAGTATGCCAGAAATGATCTTCCGTTTTCTTGCCACTCAGTCGGGAGTTAACCCTGATGAAGATTTAACCATTGTTTCTACCCAAGACTTTCAATCCACGGCTCAACTGTTGCTGGTGGGACAAGGAGAAGCAGGAGTATTTGCTGAACCTCGCGCTAGTGCTGTTGTGGCGAAAGGAAAGGAACAAAACATCGAGCTTTTTTACAGTTTAGATTTTCGGGAAACTTGGGGGGAAGTCACGGGTCAAATGGCGCGTTTTCCCCAAGCAGGCGTATCCGTTTTGAAAAGTTTAACTGATCAGCATCCTGATGTTGTGGAATTAATCCATGGTGAGTTACGAAACTCTCTAGACTGGATACAAGAAAACCCCACAGCAGCAGCGGAGTTAGGATCGAAATATATGGATTTACCGCCAGCCATCATTGAGCAATCTTTGGCTAAAAATCGCTTTGAATATCTCAGCGCAGCGGAAGCACAGTCAGAGTTGGAAGTCTTTTATCAGTCGCTGATGCAGGTCAATCCTAAACTTTTGGGAGGGAAACTTCCTGATGCTGAGTTTTATGTTCAAGGGTAAACAATAACTGTGAAATGACGACTTGCCATAAGCTAATGCTGATACTGCTTGATTGATTTCTACAATAATGAAGTTTTATGGGCTTCCTAAATGAAACGCGATCGCGCTTGCTTATTTAATTGTAATACACTTGAATATTTATGCCATCTCTAACACTTTTAAGATGATACAATTGAAAGTGAATTAAAGAATGACTCTCTTTTTTAAGAATGATTGACTTAACCAAGTGTCTGAATCAAATTTTAAATATAGAAGCCTTGGAATTAACTTCATGTTTGCCTGATAACAGTATAGATTTAATTATCTGTGATGGCCCTTATCACGAAACTAAACATCAATGGGATCAAGTTCCCAATATTCAAGAATTTAATCTCAAGCTAATTCAATCATTTAGTCGAATTCTAACATCTGGCGGTGTTTTATATCTTTTTGGTAAACCCACTTGCATTGATTTTATTGATTATCGTCCTTACCTAACACTTCATTCTAAAATTGTCTGGTATCAACCCAGTCGTTTAGCGCAGGGAAGAAAGTCTTACACGAATAATTATGACATTATTTGTTATTTTTCTAAAGGCGCTCCAAAATGTTTTAATCTTGATGACATTCGAGTGCCGCAGCTAGTAGAATTAGAACATCGTAAACGCTGTGAAAATGTTCCTTCCGTCAAACATGGAAGCTACACCAAAACAAAGTTTAATGATCAAGGTAAAAACCCTGGCGATGTTTGGGGAGATATTAAACAGCTAACCTATAAATCAAAAGAGTTAATGAGTCGGGAAATGTTAAATACTATTCAAAAGCCAGAAAAGTTGATAACACGCTTGCTTAAAGCAAGTTCTCAAGAAGGAAGTATTGTTTTTGACCCATTCTGTGGAAGTGGAACTGTTCCTGTTGTTTGTCAAAGATTAGGTCGAAATTTTATCGCCTCTGAGATTAATTCTGAATATGTTGAAATGGCAAAAGCAAGGTTACTTGAAAAACCGATATCTCATCCTATAAAAATTAATCAAAAACAGCAACAGAACAATTCTATCACTCAACTTTCCCTAGAAATCTGATAAATCTTTTTCCCGTTTTGTTGTACCCATTTAATAGAAAAGCTAATATGAGAAATATCATTGGAATATAGCTTTACTTTTGCCTTTTAGAAAATTTCAAGCAAACCGCGATCGCGCTTCCTTATAAACAATAACCGTGAAATGACGACTTGCCATAAGCTAATGCTGATACTGCTTGATTGATCTCTAGAACAAGGAAGTTTCCTGATTGCAGCCATTAAAACCGATAAACTGGGAAATAAGGAAAAGAACCTAAATTGTAGGGTGAGCAAGGCAAACCATCAGATAGCTTCAGACTTATTACTGCTATCCCACCCTTAGTTAAAATTGGCTTAACTGCCGAACAAATTGCAGAAGCGTTAGACTTACCCATTCAGGAAGTTAAAAAAATTATAGCGAGTTTAGTAGTAGGGTGGGCAAGGCAAACCCTACCATTAATTCAGATAATAATTGACGCTTTAATTCTTGAGAAGAAATTCCTTGATCTTTTCCAGATGTATAATCATCCCAGGCTGTTTGACTTTGAATAATTTCCTCAATTGAAATGGTTTCATCTTCTCCTTCGACTTCTACGGGTTGATTAACTAATTCTTTTAAATCGCCCAGTAGTTTTAACTTCTCAGAGAGGCTAAGGGATTTAATTTGACTGAGTACCTGAATATAGTTATTAGTCATTGTTAAAAGTTATATGGTTATAAGACTACCCGATCATAAGATTTCCGACAGTCGAAGAGATGAAGTTGGTATCAGGTGGGCGATGCCCACCCTACGGTTTAGCCTAACTGATTTCCAGAGCATTACGAGCTTCAATCAGGGCATTTCTGAACTCGTAACTAGCTTGAACGATTTCTCGTCGTTCCTCTGCACTCAGGTTAGTATAGGGAACCGCTGCGGTTTTCCCTTCTGTAAAGAAAGGGGCAATGGAATCCATACAGGCTTCATAAGCCGTATCCACTTGCTGTGTAATACGAGAATCTAATAAGTCCGCAAAAGGTTCATACTGGCTATAAATTCCCCTCCAGTTATGCTTGAAAATTAGCAAGGTCTGACCTGACCAGGTTTCTTCCTCACTGGAGATTTTCTTAGCAGGGACTTCTGTGGCTAAAGCAATTATTCCCTCAAAGTTTAGGGAAGGGTTGAAATTGCTCGGATCATCAAGTTTGTCTATGAGGGAACGAATACTTACCAGTAATTCCTCAGTATAGGGAATCGCTGCTTCGATGTCATTATCTCGGAATAAGAAACGCTCAACGCGATGAAATCCCTTAAACTCGGAAGAAGCCTCTCCCTCGGCAAAAGAATAAGGACGGGCATCAATATCAGAGTCTTCTTGCTCAAAACTTGCAGCTAAAACTTCGATTTCCTCGTAGGGAGGACGGGCTTCAACATAAGCATCACGCGCAGCTTCTAAGTCGCCACTTTTCAGGGTTACTAACAACTCCTCAGTCAGAGAAAGCTGTTGCGCTGCCAAGTCGCGGAAATACTCTAGCCCTTGCTCGACGCGGGTGTTAAGGCGAGCATCTGCCACTTGTGTCGGTTTTGGGATTGAGGGGAATGACTGCTTGACCTGAGTCGCTTGAACTTGCGTAAGCCCGATCGCGCTCACTAAAATAAAGCCAGCAATGGCAAGAATCACAGACTGTCGTTTTGGTCTCATCATTAGTAGAATTTCTGAATAGAATGCCTGTACTTTATCACTTTTTAGTAAAATTTTGCAATAAGAAGCAACCTTGACCAACGGTCAAAAGTGTGCCGGCATCAGGGCGTTGATTCCTAGACTAAGATATTAGGAAAAGGAGGCTGGGTTAATGACCATGCAAAGTATTTCTAATCAATCTCAACTCTTCACTTTAGAGGAGTTTCTGGCTTATGACGACGGCAGTGATCAACGGTATGAACTGGTCGATGGAGAATTAATTGCAATGCCGACAGAGTCCCCTGGAAATTGTAAACTTGCCAAATTTTTAATGTTGGAACTGGCAAAATTTATCTCGATTGCATTCATCAATCTAAAAGATTTAGAAGTCGCTGTTACTGGCAGACGTGCGACAGTGCGCTTGCCTGATCTCGCAGTTTTAACGATCGAGCATATCAAGCCTTAATGGGTAGTTCAAGAAACATAATTACTGAAGAGAGGCAACCGCCTGCTTTA
>CAYXDG010000126.1:0-5147 GCA_964463655.1 uncultured Dactylococcopsis sp. | reverse complement strand
TCTTCTGTCTTTGATGAGTTATGGCGCTACAGGTTTTGTTTAGGACATTCTGGAGAATAGTAGCGACCGAGACGGTCGCACTCCCAGCCACATTAAACGTCCTAACCTAATTGTGTACTGCTATAACACGATGAGAGCAGCGATCGCTGCTAATTTTTCCCCCCAAGATTTTAAAAGGAATATCGGGTGAGCAAAGCCCACCCGACTTTCTGGTTTAAACTGTGAGAAGATTAATTATCAAATCGTCTTCCCCGAAAACCGCGATCGCCACGACGTTCTTCCATCAACTCAGCAAACTCTTCTCGCTGTTCGGGCGTTAAAACGTCTCGCATCTCTAACATACTTTCAAAGCGCAAATCAGACATTTCTTGAAGTAACCCTTGCGCCTGTTCATATTGACGACGCAACTCGCCAGAAGAAGTGTTATCAATCATCATCTCACGTAAAGTTTGATACGCTGTAGAAAGAGCATCCTCTGTTTGTTCAATGCGCGGTTGATATTGACTGCGAATGCTTTTCAGTTCAGTTTTTTGGTCTTCAGTGATATCAATCGCCTCCATCACATCTCCCCCTCTTCTTTGGCGACGACCTCCTCGAAAGCCCGGGCCATTGCCAAATCCTTGAGCCATAAATTGTGGGGTTTCTGAAGATGAAAAGCTAGCATAAGTCTCTGCAAAGGCGCTAGTAGCGCTCAGAGAGAGTAATAAAACGGTTAAAAGAGAAATACGATGAAAAGACACAGATTTTACCTCCGATTAGATGATTCTAGTTGTTCTGGGGTGAAAGTGATCCAATTGTTGTCAGGGGAAGTGGGAGTGGTGACAGCATCCCAATTTTCAGTGAGGAAGGCTTCTAACTCTAAAGTTTGTTGAGGAGAAGAAGGCGTTGGCTGTAACCAGCGCACGCTGTTGAATAGTAGCAGGACACTGGCTGCAATAACGCCACTCAAAAACCATTGTGGATGGGGACGTTTGGGAAAGGGAATAACCCTCTGAGTTTCCTTTTCCTTGGCAATTTGCGACATTAACGCTTCTTCAACATCTACCTTGGGTGGCGGGGGAGAAGAGACGTTTTGGCGGAGAAAGTTGACTAGACGATCATCACGATGGTGACTCATAAAACGACTCCTTGCTGTTCGAGAAATTCCCGTAAGGCTTTACGAGCATGGAATAAACGAGATTTGACCGTTCCTGTGGGAATGTTGAGAATTTGTGCAACTTCTTTTTGGGGAATATCCTCTAAATCATGGAGAACAATTACGGCTCGTTGCTCAAAGGTAAGCACTTGTAACCCTTGTTGAACAAGGTCTTGGTAGTGGAGACGATTGAGATCAGCACTGTCTTGAAATTGTTCCTGTTGGGAGAGGATTTTGCTTTGTTCCCGCAACTGTGCAAAAGCTCGTCTTTGATCACAAGCAACATTCCAACAGATGCGATACAGCCAAGTGGAGAAGGTTTTGGGGTTTCGGATTTTGGGTAATCCTTTCCAAGCCCGAAAAAACACTTCTTGGACTAAATCGTCAAGCATAGACTCTCCACAGAGTTGATAGAGGGTAGCTCGGACTCGTTTTTGATAGCGACGATAGAGGAGTCGGAACGCAGTGCGATCGCTGTTTTGACCTGCGATCGGGGTTGCTTTGATTTGACAACGTTTGATTAACTCAAGGTCACTTAGGTGAGTGTCTATTTCCGTGAACACATTTAGAGTCTCCCCAAACCAATTGGATTCAGCCGTTTAGACAACAGGGACTTCTAAAAGGTTCAATGTCTGAACGAATATGAGAAAAGAAGGATTTTCAGACTTAACCAGAGACGATAAAATAAAAAGTGATCCATTAGACCCAAATTTGACGAAGACCTGTGTTATCTACCCTCACCGCAGACTTTCGGATTATTTTCGAGCGCGATCCCGCTGCTCGTAACTGGCTAGAAGTCGTACTTTGTTATCCGGGCCTGCAAGCAATCTTATTTCATCGGTTTGCTCATTGGCTATATCGCATCGGCCTTCCGATCATTCCCCGCTTAATCTCCCAACTGTCTCGTTTTTTGACAGGAATTGAAATTCACCCAGGGGCGCAAATTGGTAAAGGAGTGTTTATTGATCACGGAATGGGAGTTGTGATTGGTGAAACCACAATTATTGGTGATTATGCTCTGATTTATCAAGGGGTCACTCTCGGTGGTACAGGAAAAGAAAGCGGAAAACGCCACCCCACCCTCGGCGAAAATGTTGTGGTTGGTGCAGGAGCTAAAGTTTTGGGGAATCTCCAAATTGGCAATCATGTCCGCATCGGTGCAGGATCAGTTGTGTTGCGAGATGTCCCTTCTAAGTGTACTGTAGTCGGTGTCCCTGGTCGTATCGTTTATCGATCAGGCGTTCGGGTTGATCCTCTAGAACATGGTAGCCTTCCCGACTCAGAAGCCAATGTCATTCGAGCGCTGGTCGATCGCATTGAAAGTCTCGAAAAAGAAGTCCAAACCCTCCAACGTCAGCAAACTTGGACAGAATCAGTGGTTTCTGCTTGCGATTCTTCTGAAAAAAAACCACAGTGTCGCATCGGCGATCGAGAGATTCAAGAGTTTTTTCATGGTACAGGAATCTAAACTGGCTCACATTTTAAGTAGGTTGGGAAAAATGCTTGCCAACCCAACCTCACTTTTCTTAACCTTAATATTCGACTAGGGTAATTAACGGGACAGCCGGAAGTTTTTTTCGCCCTTCTAAACCTTTTAATTCAATAACAAACCCAAATCCTAACAACTCGCAGCCAATTTTAGCTAACAAGTCAGACGTTGCTTTTGCTGTTCCCCCAGTCGCAATTAAATCATCCACAATCACGACTTTAGACTCTTTTGGCAAGGCATCTTGATGAATTTCTAATTGATCTTTTCCATATTCTAAATCATATTCAATGCTGTGAACACAAGCGGGAAGTTTGCCAGGTTTACGGACAGGAACAAATCCTGCATTAAACTGATAAGCGAGAGTTGGTCCGAAAAGAAATCCTCTTGATTCAATTCCAATTACATAGTCAGGAATGAGATTGGCTTCTCGGAATTTCTGTTCAAAGGTTTCTACTGTGTAACGCAGTCCCTCGCGATCGCGTAATAAAGTGGTAATATCTCGAAAGATAATCCCTGGTTTTGGGAAATCTGGAATATCTCGAATCAGTGTTTTTAAATCCATTGCTTTAGTTTTTATTCACATCCTTATGGATTATCGCATCTTCTCTCTCATCCCTAGATAGCAAAGAACACATAACTATGAAATCCAATCCATTAAATCCAGAAGATATTGAGCGTATTATTGAAATGGCTTGGGAAGATGACGTTCCTTTTGATGCCATTGAAGCACAATATGGCTTCAAAGAACAAGCTGTCATTGAGTTAATGCGAACTCATCTCAAGCGATCGAGCTTTAAAATGTGGCGTAAGCGTGTCACAGGCCGCAAAACCAAACATCTGAAAAAAGGTGCTCTCTCTAAACCCTCGAAAGCGGCGATCGGTGACCAGTAATCAGTGACCAAATAACTAATAACCAATAACAATTATGCTCAATCGAAACCGTATCACCTTAATGGCTGTTTTACTTCTCTTAACTGTAGGAGGAAGCTATGCTTACTTCCGTTTCATTGTTGGGAAACGCTTAACCCCACAAACAGCTGCCAAATTAGTCCCAGATGAAGCTACAGTAATGACATTTATCACAACTGATCCTAAACCTTGGTCGCAACTCCAACAATATGGAACGCCTGAAGCACAAAAACTGTGGGAAAATAATCTAGAGGAACTTGAACAAGATTCTCTCAATGACTCTGGAATTGACTATGAAGAAGATATTGCTCCTTGGTTAGGAGGAATAGCGCTCGCCTATTTCCCCTCCTCTAATCCCTTTTCTCAAGAAGGAGATATTCTCGCGATCGCAGGAATCACTAACTCTTTCAAAGCTGGACAATTTTTTGAGTCTCTCAAAGGGGAAGAAGCGGTGACTCTCACCCAGCGCGACTATGAAGGGGTGACGATTATTGAGATCGAAACCTCAGACGGCGATCGCACAAGCAGCGCGATGGTTGATGGTTATGTTGTCTTTTCAGGTCAAGGAAAGGTGATTGAAAAAGCCATTGATACTTCTCAGGGAGCGCCCTCTTTCTCCAGTCAACCAGAAGTCAAAGCGATGCTTTCTCAAGGATTAACCTTGAATAATCCTGTCATCCAAACCTATCTGACAGATTCAGGTAAATTCTTACGAGAGACTCTCCCTAGGGAGATTCCCCCAGGTGTTAATCTCTCTCAGCCATTTGTTGCGGGAATGGCTTTCGAGAAAGAGGGGATTTATATCCAGTCGATCGCGCAAGTTTCAGAAGCAGCAGACGTGATTGCTTTATCTCCCAATGATAGTCAGTTATTAGCCGAATTTCCAGAAGAAACCATTGCGGTGGTCAATGGTGAGGGATTAAGTCAGATTTGGTCAGAAATTGTTCGTCAAAGCGAAGATAATCCCATTTTAGGTGCTACTGTGGCAGGAATGCGTCAAGCAGCACGACGGTTGAATCTGGATTTAGATCAAGAGGTGTTTGGTTGGTTGAATGGGGAATACGCGATCGGGATTTTTCCTACTCAGGAATCCAGCTTACAGGATATTCCCATTGCGGGAGGGATTTTAATTGAATCGAGTCAGCGCAATGTGGGAGAGAAAGCCATGAACAAAATTGGCGCGATCGGGAAACGCAATCCTTTCCTCAAGCAAGAAACCGAGATGCTTGGCAAAACCGAAGTAACCAGTTGGTTAGATATTGCACAACGTCCCATGCTAACCTATGGCTGGCTAGAAGAGGAACGTCTCATGATGACCATTGGCGCACCCTTCCGCAGCTTTGCTCAACGACAAGGGAATAATTCTCTCAAGGATAGCGTAAATTTCAGCGCGATCGCCGAGCGTCTTCCTAATGCTAACTTGGGCTACTTTTATGTTGACATAACCAAGACCCTAATCACCTTAGATTCCCTTCCCCAACAACCCCTTACTTCCCTGTCACCAGAAGTGAGAGCAACCCTTGAGTCGATTCGTCAGATTGGTCTTACGGTTTCTCAACCCAATTCTACAATTAGTCAACTGGATGCTTTTATTGCCTTAGAATCAACCAGTAA
>CAYXDG010000125.1:0-5340 GCA_964463655.1 uncultured Dactylococcopsis sp. | reverse complement strand
GCGATCGCGCGGAATTTTTCAAAATTAATAATCCGAGGGTAAGCTGAGTAGCCACAGATAATTAATTTTGGACGCTCTTGACGGGCTAGTTCTAAGATATGGTCATAGTCTAGTTGTTCGGTTTCTTGACTAACGCCATAGTGAACTGCTTCAAACCATTTCCCAGAAACGTTCACGGGAGACCCATGTGTCAGGTGTCCGCCATGAGATAAGTCCATCCCCATAATTTTATCCCCTGGATTAAGGAGAGTGAGGAAAACGGCAAAGTTGGCTTGTGCGCCAGAATGGGGCTGAACATTGGCACTCGCAGCGCTAAATAATTCTTTGGCGCGATCGATGGCGACTTGTTCAATTTCATCAATAAACTCACAACCGCCATAGTAGCGTTTCCCTGGCAGTCCTTCTGCATATTTGTTGGTGAGGACTGATCCTTGAGTCGCCATCACCGCAGGAGAGGTAAAGTTTTCACTGGCGATCATTTCCAGATGGTCTCTTTGTCGCCCTAATTCTTTTTCCATCATGCCCGCAATGACCGGGTCGGTTTTTTGGAGAAAGTCTAAATTAGTTTGCGTCACTGTTTTCTGTTTCCTATTGGTTGAGTTCTCTTTTGCTACTTTAGCGCAAGTTGATTGATCCACTGATATCCTATGATAATGTAACAAAAATGACAAATGTTTTTTTTCAGGGCTTTTAACAGTAAATAAATTCTTAGACATTACTTTACAAAGTTAGTTATTTTAATAATTTTCTAAGCATAATGTTTGTATTTATAGCCATCTTTCTGGTGAACCACTCTTGAAACATAAGATAATTTAGTTCCTAGTCTTTTACGACTTTTCGGGTAAATCTCACAGTTTCCGTCTGAAAAAGGACACAATCGTCCTGTCCATTGACCTTGATTTTTTCCTTTGGGGATATCAATTTGTACGACATCTCCTGTTTGAAAGCCTTGAATTGGTCTCAAAGGACGATGCTTGATGGGATATCCATATTTATTAGTTTGACATTTTTGTCTTCCTCCTGTGCCAGTGGCAGTTACCATTAGTGGTTGATGGGAGAGAATGGTTAAGGTCTCAACCTCTCCAACACAAGCTGCATCTAAACAATGTTGTTTGGGTAATCCCAAACGAACTCGATTCATCTTGGTTTGCGCTCCCGTTGCTGTTATAACTGAGGAATGCTGAGACATTACCTCAACGATTTTATTGCGAGTCGCATTAACCGCAGATGCGTCTTTAAGAGGACTTTTCGCTTGCTTAAGGACACTCTTCAAAAGAGTTGGCTTCTTTTCCAAGAAGTTCTCAATGGACTTGTCTCCCTTCTTCTGGTTACACTTTTCACAAGCCAGACAAAGGTTGCTAATTCGATTGCTTCCTCCTTTCGACTTAGGATGTATATGCTCAACTTGAAGAGGAACATTTTCTTTTTGGCAATAGGAACACCTACGAGACCACTTTTCTAAAAGGTATTCCCTTACTGTATATCCTTGTAATGTTCCTTGCTGGTACTCTTTACCACTAATCTCAGGATTCTCCATGAATTGGGTATCAAACTTAACTTTTTCGATCCAGATTTCTGGGACTGGACAGAACTTAATCAGTCTTTTCACCCAAGTCTCTGTTGTCTGGACTCTGTGCATCAAAGAAGGTGGTAACCCCCCCCTCTTGACGCTGACGATTCAAAAATCGAGGCTGTCGATAACGTAGTTTAGAACGTCGCTGTCTTCTTAACGCTCGTCTTTGCTCTAGGCATTTTTTGATGATAGCTCCACGATGCTCTAGTTGCATTCTCCAAACTACTTCTCCTCTGTCCGTGACTAAAGCAAAACCTGTTACTTTAGAGCCAGGGTCAATCTTGAGAGTTAACGAATGGATATCAGGATTAGGCACTTCTTTTTTAAGAATGAGAGTAAATGGAAAAAGTCTGAAGACAGCAGCCTTACCAGAAGTAAGTAATTGTCTTGCTCTTTTGGGATAAACTGGTTTTAGGGGTGTTTTTTTCTGGTCAATAACAAAAACATAATTGGACATGGTATTTTAGTGGCTTCTTAAGCCAATCTGAAAAACAGTTAGGGAGGCTCTCGATAATGTTAAAAAGGCTTTTTACGGCTAGAACACGAGCTGATAAACCTTCGCTCTAAGTTTAATTCATAGCCTACAGAGCCAAGTGCTGGGGTTCACACTTGGGTGTAGTGACCAATTTAACGTAGCGTGCCTTTTTACAGGACTTACCACGCTTATCTGCACGTTCGTAAGTTTTCCAACTTCAACCAACCTTGTAGAGGTTTGTTTAGATTTTTACAAACGGCTTCTTCGTGACCAGCTAAAATTTATTGAGATTAATTCCCATTTCATCAGCCATTTTTTGTAAACCTTTCTTTTGTAAGGTTTTGATGGCTTTGGTGGAAACCGTTAGCTTCACCCAACGATTTCCTTCTGACCACCATAAGCGCTTGGTTTGCAAGTTGACGTGCTGTTGCTTTTTCGTTCTGCGGTGAGAGTGGGAAATCGCAAAAGCATTGTTCGCTTTTTTACCAGTGAGTTGACAACGACGACTCATAGACAAGTTTCTCCAAATAAACAATTCGCTCTCTATGATACCAATCTTTCAAAGTAGAGACAGGTGAATTAAATTCAGATTATCATGAGGAAATACGCTGACGAATTTTCATACCACTTGTCCTTTTAGATGAATTTAATGCAAAATCATGTCTTCACTCATTGCTTCCCCTGTTTTATTAGTCGATGGCTACAACATTATAGGCGCTTGGTCGCAACTCAAGTCTTTACGAGAGCAAAACTTAGAAACGGCCCGTGACTGTCTAGTTGAAGTTTTAATCAATTATTCGGCAAGTCGAGGCTATGAAACCGAAATTGTGTTTGATGCTCATTTTCAAACAACGCCGAAATTCCGAGAAACCCCCACCCATTATTTATCAGTTTGCTATACCGCTTATGGTGAAACGGCTGACACTTATATTGAAAAATTTTGTGCAAATAATTCCCGTCAAGGAAAAATGGTTCAGCAGCGCCTCGTTGTAGCGACTTCTGACCGCGCCCAACAATTGACAGTTTCTGGTTATGGTGCGGAGTGGCTTTCTGCTAGACAATTAGAACTCGATGTCAACTCTGCTAAGCGTAAAACCAGAAGCAAGCAGCGATCGCGCCAAAAGTCTCAAGGTCGCTTTTTATTTAATTCCCTTGACCCGAAGGCGCAAAAGCAACTCTCAAAACTCCGTCAGGGTCTCCCTTAGCGGTTACTCCCAAAAAATTTGAGACTTTTGTGCTCACACTTGTTGACAGTCCTGAAATTCTACGTTAGATTAATAAAGGACTGAGGAAAGCAAGCCCCCATCGTCTAGAGGCCTAGGACACCTCCCTTTCACGGAGGCGACAGGGATTCGAATTCCCTTGGGGGTACTCAGAAAGAGAAGCATCTAGATTAACTAGGTGCTTCTTTTTAGTTCAGCGATACCATTGCTTTAAGTGCTGTGGAGAAACGCCCCAAAAATATCCAAGGATAATGATCTGATTGAGGAGGGTTGTTTTAAGTACGCCCAACTTTTCCCAGCGCCTTGCAGAGGTAATGACTTTGCCTTTTGCAATGCGAATTTTTCCTCTTTTTTTGAGATTGAGCATCAATTGAAAATCTTCCATTAGGGGGATGTCTGGAAAACCACCAAGTTTTTCAAAGGTTTCTTTTTTTAAGAAAATTCCTTGATCACCATAGGGCATTTGCAAAAAGCGCGATCGCCCATTAACTCCTTTTTCAATAACTCTCAGTAAAGGATGAGGGCTATTAATTTTCAAGTAAAATGCACCCGCGATCGTATCTTGGTGAGAGAGAGTTTGTTGAATTAGATGGAAATAATGATCAGGCAGTTTGGTATCTGCGTGTAAAAAGAGTAATGTTTCTCCTGTAGCATATTTTGCGCCCAAATTCATCTGGATTGCGCGACCTAATTCAGGAGATAAAATAGTTTTAAATCCTGCTTTTTGTGCAATTTCTACTGTGTTATCTGTACTGCCTCCATCCACTAAAATTACCTCTAAAGAAGGGTTTTGCAGCTTTTCGAGGGTGGGCGCGATCGTGTTTGCCTCATTCAATACAGGAATAATCACAGAGAGTTTAATCAAGTTCATTCTCTGTTCTTTTGATTATTATCATATCTCTTCGACGATGACATCTTTATCTAAGAATCTGCTGAAAAGGAATTAATAATTTCCCTGAAACGTCTCTACTTCATTCAATCATCCATTTTTTTAAGTCCTCTGGTGTATCAATATCATTGAAAGTCGGAAGATAACTGATCTTTAACTCTTTTGTTTGTGCGATCGCAATAGTTTGCTTAAAAACGACATCAGTTCCCCACTGAATCCCTTGAAATAATTCAGGAACAAAAGAACGTAAACCTATTAAATAATACCCCCCATCTTCTGCTGGTCCCAAGACTACATCATGATCGGTTAATTCTTTAAACGCTTGATTGATTAAAGTGGCATCTAAATCTGGGCAATCGATACCAATAATTACGATTTTTTCAACATATTTGGTGAAACTTTCTGCTAAAGCTGCAATTAATTTTTCTCCTAAGTCTCCTTGACTTTGAGGATAATATTCATAGTCATTTCCGAGCCAATCCCGCATTAAGGTTTCATTGCCACCTGAAAAGTAAACTCGCACATTAACAGATAATTGACTCGCTTCTGTTACCGTGTATTCAGTTAATCTTTTTTGTAAATTGGCTGCACCTTCTTCCCCTAAAGCTGGAATTAATCGAGTTTTGGTTTTTCCTGATTCAGGATAGCGAGTAAAAATAATTAAAGAGTCATTGGTCATTTGTTATTGGTTCTTCGTTGAGCAATGTCCAGCATCAGAAAATTTCACAAGACACAGCGTACCATAAATTTGTAATATTTATTTGTTGATGGTGGGCAAGGCAAACCCTACCATTATTAATGATTAATCTTCAAACATTTGATAACCGCGATAACCTGTAATAATTCGTCTTCCATCTTTTAAGATATGGACTTCTATTTGATCGCTTGCCCAATCTAATTGATCTTGTAATTCTGGGTTAAAAACGCGCACTTGCTGATTACGAGAAGAAACCAAAGAGTCTGGTTCATTAATGGCTTGTGAAGAGAGGTAGGGACCATCAACGAGTAAATCCAGTTCTTGTAAAAGTTCTGTGGCGCTCGGTGGCGCTTGTGGGGATTGTAACGCTTGTAAGGTGAACCCACTAAAGGACATTACGTTTAATGCTTTGGCTTTCACTCGTTTTGCTAATTCAGTAAGGGCTGGTGCTTGCCAGAAAGGTTCTCCACCTGAGAAGGTTAC
>CAYXDG010000124.1:0-5354 GCA_964463655.1 uncultured Dactylococcopsis sp. | reverse complement strand
AATAAAGACCAATTACTGGTAAACTGTTCTTGAAATTGGGCTAGTGCTAATTGAACAGTGGTTAATTCGGGGCGAGTGGTAAAGACTAAGGGCTTAAATAAATCATTCCATTCCCCAATAAAGGTAAACAGAAACACTGTAACTAGGGCTGGACGCGCTAAGGGTAGCATAATTTCCGTGAGCATTTGCCAGCGATTTGCGCCATCTGAGTAGGGTGGAGCCTTGCAAACCCTACTTGGTATTTTTCCAGTAATTCGATCTAGTTGCCAATTCTATGAGTCTGCTAACTTCTCTCTTTCCCACTCTTGATCAAAAGTTGCTATGATTTGTTCCCAAAATTGTTGTTGATCCACTGTTCAAGCTGATCCGCGATCGCGCTTTGAAATTCTGCTGAGTTACTATCGACAACGCCACTCACGAAGAAAAAGTTTTAAGGGGTTATTGGCTATTCGTTATTTGTTATTTGTTATTCGTTATTGGTTATTGGTTATTGGTTATTGGTTATTGGTTATTCGTTATTCGTTATTGGTTATAGTTATTCCAATTATTTTCCGTAGTGTGACCGTCTCGGTCGCTACTAGGGAGCAAGATGCTCCCACTCTCAGTTTGATGGTTTTTATTTGGAATGACTATATTGGTTATTTGTTATTCGTTATTGGTAACTTTCCACTATCCACTATCCACTGATAACTGCCATGACGTTGTAAACTAAGCAGGGTAGAGTTTACTGTTTATTGTAGAAAAGGAGAGGGTATGGCTCTAGAATATCCTAGCGATTTGAAATACCTTGACTCTCACGAATATGTGCGAGTGGATGGAGAGATCGCCACGATCGGGATTAGCGCCTTTGCGGTGGATCAATTAGGAGATATCGTCTTTGTCGAACTCCCAGATGTGGATGAAACTCTCGAAAAAGGCGAAACGTTTGGCACAGTGGAATCTGTCAAAGCTGTAGAAGATATGTACGCGCCAGTTTCGGGAACAGTTATCGAACTCAATAGCACGGTAGTTGATGCGCCAGAAACTATTGTAGAAGACCCTTATGGGGCTGGCTGGTTGCTGAAAGTGAAACTCAGTAATCCTGATGAAGCGAATGAAGCTCTTTCGGCAGATGAATATCGGGCAAAAGTCGAAGGAAAATAGGACTGAGGGAGAAAAATTAATGTTCCCCGCCAAATTTGTTACAAATTGATACAGGAGGACTCGCTAACTTTTTTAGTGTAGTAGAACATCCATTTTCTATGGTTAGCTTAGAATCAAAAACCAAACAAACAACAACAAAGAAACCTCGTTCCCCAGTGGATGAGGTTTTAGGGTTATCGGATCAGTTCGTGAACCGTCACGTTGATCCCACCCCTGATGAAATCGATGAGATGCTGAAAGCGTTGGGCTTTTCCTCGCTGGATGCGCTGATTGATCAGACTGTTCCCAGTTCCATTCGCTTCCCAAAAGATTTAAATCTTCCCGCAGCGAAAAGTGAACATGAGGCGTTAAACCAACTACGCGCGATCGCGCAACAAAATCAAGTCTTTCGCTCTCTCATTGGCATGGGCTACTATGACTGTATTACCCCTGCTGCCATTCAACGGAACATCCTTGAAAATCCAAGCTGGTACACCGCTTATACACCTTATCAGCCAGAAATCGCCCAAGGACGCTTAGAAGCGCTGCTGAACTTCCAAACCATGATTAGCGACTTAACAGGGTTGGAAATCGCCAATGCGTCCCTGCTGGATGAAGCAACCGCAGCAGCAGAAGCCATGAGCATGAGTTTAGGCGTTTCTAAAAATAAAGCTAATGCCTTTTTTGTCTCTGAAGACTGTCATCCACAGACGATCGAGCTATTACACACACGGGCAAAACCCCTCGATGTCGAGATTATTGTGGGCAATCATCGGGAATTTGACTTTAATACGCCCATTTTCGGCGCGTTGCTACAATATCCCACCACAGACGGCAAAATTTGTGACTATCGGGAGTTTGTGGAAAAAGTCCATGCACAGAAAGCCCTCGTAACAGTGGCTGCTGATCCGCTCAGTTTGACATTACTGACTCCGCCAGGAGAATGGGGAGCAGATATCGCGGTCGGCTCTACCCAACGGTTTGGGGTACCGTTAGGGTATGGCGGACCTCATGCTGCTTATTTTGCAACAAAAGAGACCTATAAACGCCAACTACCCGGCAGATTAGTCGGGGTTTCTAAAGATAGCCAAGGAAAGCCAGCGCTCCGCCTCGCGTTACAGACACGAGAGCAGCACATTCGGCGCGATCGCGCTACCAGTAATATTTGCACCGCGCAAGTGTTACTCGCCGTGATTGCTTCCACCTTTGCGGTTTATCATGGACCCGATGGTCTCAAACGCATTGCAGAACAAGTGCATCGCCTAACCGTTACCCTCGCTGAAGGGTTAAAGCGGATGGGTTACAGCATCTCCTCTGAACCCTACTTTGATACTTTGAAAGTAGAGACAGACAATCAGCAAGGGATTCTCCAAGCTGCAGCAGAAAAACAAATCAATCTTCGTCCTTATGCTGATGGTGCAATCGGAATCAGCTTAGACGAGGCTAGCACGGTAGAAGAAATCGTCACGCTATTGCAGATTTTTGCAGGAAATCAGACGCTTCCCTTCCGTTTAGAAGAATTAGTCCCAGAACTAACTTTTGACCTTCCTGAAGCGTTTACCCGCACTAGCAGCTATCTTACTGAGTCAGTGTTTAACCAGTATCACTCGGAAACAAAATTGGTACGGTATCTCAATCATCTGCAAAGCAAAGATTTATCTCTGACCACATCAATGATTCCGTTGGGGTCATGTACGATGAAGCTCAACGCAGCAGCAGAGATGTATCCTGTTACCTGGTCAGAGTTTGGCAAAATCCATCCCTTCGCACCGAAAACCCAAACTCAAGGGTATCAAACCCTCTTTAAGCAGTTGCGGACATGGCTGGCGGAAATTACAGGTTTTGCGGATGTTTCCTTGCAACCCAACGCAGGAGCGCAAGGGGAATACACAGGACTCTTGGTAATTCGTCAATATCATGAAATGCGAGGGGAAAGCCATCGCAATATTTGTCTGATTCCAGAATCTGCACATGGAACCAACCCAGCAAGTGCTGTCATGTGTGGGATGAAAGTTGTTCCCATCAGTTGTAATGAACGGGGAGACATTGACCTCGACGAATTACGCGCTAAAGCGGAACAACACAGCGATAATCTAGCAGCGTTGATGGTAACGTATCCTTCTACGCATGGGGTATTTGAAACGGAAATTCAAACCATCTGCGAGACCATCCATCAGCATGGCGGACAGGTTTATCTCGATGGCGCAAATATGAACGCTCAACTGGGATTATGTCGTCCTGGGGATTATGGCGCAGATGTTTGTCACCTCAACCTGCACAAAACTTTCTGTATCCCGCATGGTGGCGGGGGTCCTGGGATGGGTCCGATCGGGGTTGCCCCCCATTTAGTTCCTTTCTTACCCCGTCATCCTGTCATTGAAACAGGGGGAGAACAAGGCATTGGGGCGGTTTCGGCTGCCCCTTGGGGAAGTCCGAGCATTTTACCCATTTCTTGGATGTTTATCGCCATGATGGGCGCAGAAGGGCTAACTCACGCCAGTAAGGTGGCGATTTTGAATGCAAACTATATCGCCCATCGTTTGGATGACCATTATCCTGTTCTGTATAAAGGAAATGCAGAATTAGTCGCCCATGAATGTATCATTGACCTGCGTTTGGTGAAGAAAAGCGCCAACATTGGGGTTGATGACATTGCTAAGCGCTTGATGGATTTTGGGTTTCACGCACCGACGGTTTCTTGGCCCGTTGCGGGAACGATGATGATTGAACCGACTGAAAGTGAGTCAAAAGCAGAGTTAGACCGCTTCTGTGATGCCATGATTGCCATTCGGGAAGAAATCAGCGCGATCGAGCGAGGAGAAGTAGATGCTGAGGAAAATGTCCTCAAAAACGCCCCTCATACCCATGAAATGCTAATTGGGGATGATTGGAAGCATTCCTACTCTCGCGAGAAAGCAGCCTATCCAGCGCCCTGGTTGCGAGATTATAAATTCTGGCCCAGTGTGGGACGGATAGACAATGCTTACGGCGATCGAAATTTAGTCTGTTCCTGTGTGGGAATGGAAGCGTATAAAGCGTAAACTTGTCGGGTGGGCATGATTTATTGCCCACCTTTTAACCATGAAGAATTTATTACTTGCGATTTGTTCACTCATCACGATTGATTTCCAGCCAGCGATCGCGTCTCCAGTGACCCCCAATGATCGGCGCAAACTGCGTTCCCAATTTCCGCCAGTGATTATGTATAGCGCTACAAAATCAGGTTAGGACGTTCTTAAAAAGGCTAGCGACCGAGACGGTCGCACTCCCACCGTTCGGGAAATGTCCTAATATAAGCACGTAGCGCTAGATAGCAACCATTGAAGTATTTCGTATTAGATCAAAGGATAGAAAACGGCTAAAAATACAAAAAAAGAGGTAATCTGACAACTACCTCATCACCTCAAAAATTATATGATTGAACAATAATTAACTATGCTTTAGCAGAGCACTTTTTGCGGTAGTATAAGTAGCTTCCCAGTGCAACTAATCCCATTGTGCCTTCCGCTTCAAAGGGAATTGGTTGGGAAGCAGTTTCGTAGGTCAGTTCAACGAGAAGATTATCGTCTTCATTAAAATCATCAACTGCGCCAGTAAAGTCAAGTTCTACCAACAACTCACCGTCAGCAACCAGATTCGCAAATGAAGCAATCCCTAAATCTCCTTCAACGGCAAACACACTGTCAAACTGTGAGTCAATGCCACCCTGAGTAACATTTGGCAGGGTGTTTACACCACCAGCCCCTGATGAGTTGAAATCACCAACATTCGTGCCATCAATGAAGAAGGTGAAAAACTCGCCAGCTTCATCAATATCGAACCCAGGGAAAGAACTATTCCCTGTTCCAGTAAAGAGTCTGAGAGTTCCATCAGAGCCATCGGAAGCTGGCAACCCTGTAAAATTGTAGGTTAGCGTTTCCCCATCAAAAGTGTATATGTCCTCTATGGTTTCTGTAAAGGTAATCGCACTGGCTGGCAGGTTGAAGCCAACGACAGCAGCGAAAACAGAACAAGCGGTTAAAGATTTGAAAAGTTTCATGATATTTTTTCAATTAAAAGTAAACAATCTTTAACTTATTTTTTTTTTCAACAAGTCAACCGTAATATTACTGAATTTTATAATTATTTTTTAATATTCCTGTACGGAGAGGTGATCCCCCGCAGCCCCCTTCCATAAGTAGGGCTGTTTCATTCTCGGTTAAGACTGAGGAGGAGATCGGGAAATCGGGAGA
>CAYXDG010000123.1:0-5410 GCA_964463655.1 uncultured Dactylococcopsis sp. | reverse complement strand
ATGCAGAAGAGGTCAACATCCCTGTTAATAAAGTCCATGCTAACCCAGACCACACAGGATCGCTGAGAATGGTTAACGTTCCTAACATGGTGGTGACACTGGTGAGGAGAATCGGACGAAAACGCACCGCACCCGCTTCGATAATGGCTTCTTTTAGTTCAATCCCTTCTTTGCGTCTGTCTCCTACAAATTCTAAGAGGACGATCGCGTTACGAACCACAATCCCTGCTAAAGCAATCACACCAATCATCCCTGTGGCGCTGAAATAAACGCCGTTGAGGGAGAAACCGACTAAAATGCCGATTAAGGCTAAAGGAATCGCCCCTAACATGATTAAGGGAATCTTGAAGCTGCGGAACTGTCCCACAAGGATAATATAAATGAGGATGACCGCCACTAGCATCGCTAAACCTAAATCGCGGAAGACTTCGAGGGTGAGTTGCCATTCTCCTTCCCATTTGATGCTGTATCCTTCGGGTAAGGGGTTACGGAAGAAGTAAATCAGTTGTTCCATTACCGCATAAACGGACGATCGCGCATTCATTTCCCCAAAGACATAAGTGACGGGAACTTGATTTCTGTGGAAGATCGGCTGATCTACTGTTGTTGAAGTAAAGGTCACTAACTCGGTTAATGGCACTAAATTCCCCTCTGGGGTTGGCATTTGAATCCGACGCAGATCATCAATGCTTTGACGGTTGGCTTCCGCAAAACGGACTTGAATTTGGACAGGGGTTAATTCTCCAGGCACTTGTAGGGTAGAAGCGTCCACCCCTCGGATCGCCATGTTGATGGTTTCGGCAATTTCTTGGGTATTCAATCCAGCTTGGTTAGCTTTTTGTCGATCGACCTCCAGTTTCATCTGTGGGATTTGGTTTTTCACGGAATCATCCACATCCACCACTTCTGCGGTATTGCGGAAGACATCAGCGACATCTTTCGCTAACTCCCGTTGACGATCGTAGTCGGGGCCATAGATTTCTGCTAACATCGTGGAACGCACAGGGGGACCGGGTGGGTCTTCAATTAACTTGACGATCGCGTTATTCTGTTGTGCAATATCGGTTAATTGGGGACGTAACCGAAAGACAATATCTTCAGAACTCACAGACCGTGCATTCTCATTGGTAAGATGAACCCGAATATCGGCTAAATGTTCTCCACTGCGACTGGTATTCCCCCGCAATAAGCCGTTAAAATCAATGGGTGCGGCTGTTCCCACATAAGTTTCAAACTGCACAATTTGCGGGTCATCTTTTAAGACTGTCTCCATTTCACGGACAATGCGATCGGTTTCCACTAATTCTGTCCCCAATGGCGCATCTAACTGGACTAAGAAGCGATCTTCATCTGCTTTCGGTAACATTCGGAATTTCACCGCTTGCGTCAGGGGAAGGGCGAAACTAGCGAGAAGTAATCCCACCACAAAGAAGATTAAAAACCGTCTGCGAGTCGCGGAATCAATTAAGGGTTCCATAATGCGACGATACAGACTATAGATGCGGTTGGGAACTTCTTCACCTTCACTGTTATTATTTTGGGAACGTCCTTGAACTTTAATCACTCGTACCGCCAGATATGGCGTGACAATAATCGCCAGCGAGGTGCTGATAATCATGGCTACAGGAACATTAAAGGGAATCGGTCCCATGTAGGGGCCCATCATTCCTGTGACAAACGCCATTGGAATAAACGCGAGAATCACTGTTACTGTAGAGAGAAGAATGGGAACGCCTAATTCTGAAACCGCAAGGGTTGCCGTTCGTACCTTTTGGGAAAAGGACTGATTCGGCATTTCTTCAAAGCGACGGTGGATGTTTTCTGTGACTGCGATCGCGTCATCCACTAGAATCCCCAACGATAAAATCAGCGCAAACAGGGTAATGCGGTTAATGGTTTGTCCAGCGATCCAACCCACTAATAATGTTCCCGCGAGGGTTAAGGGAATTGCCAACGCCACAATCAGCGCATCACGCCAACCTAAGAAAGCAATTAGCAAGATTACAACGATCGCGATCGCTTGGAATAAACTGGTATAAAGATCACTGACCGCACGGGCTGCGGTACGTCCCGCGTTACGACTGACGGCGACTGTAATTCCAGTGGGAATGTCCGATTGTAATTCCTCAACGCGATCGAAGATTTCTTTCGCCACAACCACCGCGTTTGTCCCTTTTTTCTTCGCAATCCCAATGGTAATCCCTGGACGTTCTGCAAAGTCCTCTGTTGGCTTTAAACTGGGGTCGGGATAAGGGTTGGTAACATCCCAATCTTTGCGGTTGAGGAGACGAGAATAAGTGATTCGATCGTCATAGCCATCGCTAACTGTCGCCACATCTTCTAAATAAATTGGTGATCCACCTTCTCCTTCTCCCACTACCACTGCTTTCAGTTCATCTGCGGTTTCAACAAGGTTTCCTCCCTCAATAAAAATGCGTCGATTGCCAACAGAAACATCCCCAGCTTGAACTTGAATATTTGTTGATTGTATCCGTTGCGCGATCGTCCCTGGGGATAGCTGAAACGCTGCTAACTGTTCAGGATTTAAATCCACCCGCATCACTCGCGGTTGTCCCCCAGTAATACTTAAATCCCCCGTATTTGGAATCTGACGTAACTCTCTTAATAGTCGTTCTCCCACCCGACGCAACTGATTATCGCTATAGTCTTCTCCTGTAATGGTGAGAGTGACAATGGGAACATCATCCACAATCAAGGGATCAACTTGATAATCGACCCCTTGTGGTAACTCATCTTGGGAGTTAAACAGATGATTTTGCAGGCGAAATAAGGAGTTTTCCCAGTCTTCTCCCACTAAAAACTGGGCGGTGATATGAGCTTGTCCCGTTTGGGAAGTGGAATAAATATCATCAATCCCAGGGAGTTCTCTAATTTTAGCCTCGATCGGGACAGTTACAGTTTCTTCCACCACTTCTGCAGGCGCACCCGGATAATGGAAATAAATATCCGCACCCGGAACAGTAATTTGGGGATTTTCTTCTTTCGGAGTGAAAAAAGCCGCCCCCAACCCAAAGATCACCAGCGCGACAATAATCAGCAGCGTAACTTGGGAGTTGACAAAATAAGCCGTAATGCGACCGACGATATTTAAAGGACGTTCTTGTTCAGGAGTAGGGGAAGAAACCATAATTAGTTATTGGTTATTAGTTATTAGTTATTAGTTATTGGTCATTGGTCATTAGTTATCTCGTAGGGTGGGCATTGCCCACCACTATTGAAAGTCTTTATATTGTTACTTGTAGTTCTTTGGCTGATTCTCGGAAAACCTTATGCTAGTTGGGAGACAACCATAGGCTGATATCACCTTATACATGGTGGACGAGGCAAACCCTACAACTAATTCCCCCCTTTCAAACCGGAGCTTTAGTGAGGAGGGTTAGGGGGGATAATTCTAACCAACAGCAGCCGCGTGAACTTCTCCCATCACCGAGAAACTCTTCAAGAAAGGATTGACCATGCGCGGGTCTTTAATCATTGCACCATAATCACCCACAACAAACTTTAATTTACCTTGCATATATGCGCCACTTAATCCCATCATATTCAATCCTTTTTTGAACCATTTTTCCCAGTCTTCTTGACTTGCGCGTAAATCCCAACTTAAAGTGTGTCCATTGTAAGCGCCAGACTCAACGGCTTTTCCGTCTTTAATCACTAGGACTCCTCTGGGTTGATCTTCTCCTTTGAAACCATAGCCAATGACGGAATCAAAGTTGATTTTTGCTAACGCATCAGAAAGATCAGGTTCTGCATTCCATTTTTCTTGGTAGGTAGCCATCCATTCAGGGGAAAATAAGTTCATAATTATTATCCTTGTTTATATCACAACATAACTATTTAGTTATTCTAACAGATAAAGAAAAAAATTGGGTAAATGCAAATAGACTTTCAGTCTGGTCAGAGATATTATATGAAATCCGATTGTATAGTATTTGTAGGGCGAGGGAGCAAGACGCTCCCACTACCCTCTCCCCCTCTTTCCCCACAATTGGGGGTAGTGCGGGCTTCTAGCCCGCTATGTCTATTAATTCAACGGATTTCATATTATTTATACCTTTAGACGATCGCGCCGTAAATAATCCCACTAATCGTGGCACAAACAACAACGAATAAACCAAACACCGCGGTTTTTTTCGTTCCTAAAAGGCTGCGAATCACTAACAAATTCGGTAAGGAAATAGCTGGGCCCGCTAACAATAACGCCAAAGCTGGTCCTTGTCCCATCCCATTACCAATCAAACCCTGTAGAATCGGAACTTCCGTGAGAGTGGCAAAATACATAAACGCCCCAATAATCGCCGCAAAAAAGTTGGCAAAAATTGAATTGCCGCCGACAAATTGTACAATCCACTCCGAAGGAATAAGAGCTTCCTCTTGAGGACGACCTAACAAAAATCCAGCTACTAAAATTCCCATCAGCAATAGGGGTAAAATTTGCTTACCATTATCCCAAGATGATTCAAACCACTCTCCAGCTTCTCCCTGATTCGTGCTAGTTAGCCAAGATAAACCGACCACAGCAGCACTAAAAGGAACTAAAGGTGTTTCGGAAAATTGCCAAGCAAGAACCGCCGTCACGCCAGTGATTAAAATGACTTTTCCTCGATTCAAATTAAACCAAAGGACAAGTATGATTGCTAAGGCTAGACCGAGCAGTCCAGTAATCCACCATTTTAGAGAATAAACCCCATACCAAAAGCCCATAGTTGTATCAGGTTCAGCCCAGTTAGCAAAAACTAAAATTCCCACTAAAACGGCGAAAAATAAAGCATTTTGCCACAAAGGACGGCTTTCTTCTTCTTCGGGGAGAATTGCTGAGGAAGTATTTTGATCTGCTTCATTGCGAAAGGCGAATTGCATCCCTAAACCAATGATAATGCTAAACGCGATCGCGCCAATGGCACGAGCAACACCTAATTGGAATCCCAAAACTTTCGCTGTGAGGATAATCGCTAAAATATTAATCGCTGGCCCCGAATAGAGAAACGTAATCGCGGGCCCTAATCCCGCACCGCGACGATAAATTCCAGCAAATAAAGGTAACACTGTACAAGAACAAACTGCTAAAATAACGCCAGAGACAGAAGCAACTCCGTAAGAAACAAAAGGATTCGCCTTACTGCCTAAATATTTCATCACAGAATCTTGACCCAAGAAAACCGCGATCGCGCCCGCAATAAAAAACGCGGGAATTAAACACAATAAAACGTGCTCTTGAGCATACCAACGCACCAGATAAAGGGCTTCCCAAAAGGCTTGTTCCACCCGTTCCGACTGTTGTAAAACATTAACAGGTAAATAAAAACACAGTAAGAAAACCCCAATAATAATTAACAGAGGCTTCCATTCTTGTTGCCAAAAAGATGATTTTTCCATCATTAACTCTCCT
>CAYXDG010000122.1:0-6336 GCA_964463655.1 uncultured Dactylococcopsis sp. | reverse complement strand
TTGTTATTTGTTATTTGTTATTTGTTATTTGTTATTTGTTATTTGTTATTTGTTAACTTACTTCTAAATTCTAACTAAACTGGTAACTGGCAATTGATTAAAACTTTCAGTTTAATTCAGCAGACCCTAATTATTGTAATAATTAATAAGGAGAAAAATATGGGTTATCGAATGGATCGCCGTGCTTACGCTGAAACTTTTGGTCCCACAGTAGGCGATCGCGTGCGTTTAGCGGATACAGAATTATTTATTGAAGTGGAACAAGATTTCACCACCTATGGCGAGGAAGTGAAGTTTGGTGGGGGAAAAGTCATCCGTGATGGGATGGGACAATCGCCTATTTCTCGTGACGATGGTGCGGTAGATGTAGTGATTACTAACGCTCTGATTCTCGATTGGTGGGGAATTGTCAAAGCAGATGTCGGTATTAAAGATGGCAGAATCTTGAAAATCGGTAAAGCAGGAAATCCCTATATTCAAGATAATGTGGATATTATTATTGGTCCAAGTACCGAAGCGGTAGCAGGAGAAGGGATGATCTTGACGGCTGGGGGAGTTGATAGCCATATTCATTTTATTTGTCCGCAACTGATTGAAACCGCGATCGCGTCAGGGATCACAACGATGTTTGGTGGGGGAACTGGACCCGCTACGGGAACAAACGCCACTACCTGCACCCCTGGATCATGGAATCTACACTTGATGTTACAAGCAGCAGAAGCCTTTCCCGTGAATTTAGGTTTTTTTGGGAAAGGAAACAGTAGCCAGCCTCAAGAATTGGAAGCACAGGTAATCGCCGGTGCGATGGGCTTAAAACTCCATGAAGATTGGGGAACGACTCCCGCAACGATCGATACTTGTCTCTCGGTGGCGGATCGCTATGATGTCCAGGTTGCCATTCATACTGACACCCTTAACGAGGCGGGTTTTGTTGAAGATACCATTAACGCCTTTAAAAATCGAACTATCCACACTTACCACACAGAAGGCGCAGGTGGCGGACACGCCCCCGATATTATTAAAGTTTGTGGTCAAAGTAATGTTCTCCCTTCTTCCACGAATCCCACGCGCCCATATACAGTGAATACCCTAGAAGAACATTTGGATATGTTGATGGTGTGTCATCACCTCGATCCGAATATTCCAGAAGATGTCGCCTTTGCCGAGTCTCGCATTCGCAGAGAAACCATTGCGGCTGAGGATATTTTACATGATTTGGGGGCTTTTAGCGCGATCGCGTCTGACTCCCAAGCAATGGGGCGTGTCGGAGAAAATATTATTCGCACTTGGCAAACTGCCCACAAAATGAAAGTACAGCGAGGTTTGCTCCCCTCTCCTGAGAATAGTAGCGAAACCCACGACAATTTCCGCGCCAAACGGTATGTGGCAAAATACACCATCAACTCGGCAATTATGCACGGGATTGCTCAGGAAGTAGGATCAATTGAAGAAGGGAAACTGGCAGATTTGTGTTTGTGGAAACCCAGTTGTTTTGGGGTGAAACCAGAAATTGTAATTAAAGGAGGCGCGATCGCCTATGCTCAAATGGGAGACGCAAATGCCAGTATTCCCACGCCACAACCGATTGAAATGCGTCCGATGTTTGCCAGTTATGGGCGTGCTATCTCTCGCACTTGCCTAACCTTTATGTCACAAGCAGGAATAGACGCTGAAATTGGACAACAATTAGGCTTACAGAAATCAGTTGTTCCGGTTACAAATACCCGTAATATTGGCAAAGCAGACATGAAACTCAACACCGCCACTCCGAATATTGAAGTGGATGCTGAAACCTACGAAGTCAGAGCCGATGGCGAACTTTTAACTTGCGAACCAGCAACCACCCTCCCTATGGCGCAACGGTATTTCTTATTTTAATTTTGGGCGTGAAGTTATTCTTCTTGTAGGGGAATTAGTAGTGGATGATGAAGTTGGCTAAATACCGAGAAGATGAGGAACAGGATGGGCGATCGCTGAGTTCAGACGATATAGCAGTACGCAATTAAGTTAGGACGTTTGATGTGGCAGGGAGTGCGATCGTTCAGGAAATGTCCTAATATAAGCACGTAGCGCTATATTGGACAAGATTGAAATGTGCAGGATAAGTTGGAGTGCATTAAGTTCTGCTGGCAAGAGTGGGGAGACATGGAAATCAGAGCCTTTAAGCGGAGCATCCTCTCCTTATTTGATGATGAAGGAAAACCCCAGATTATACCATTTTGAAAAAGAAATGTGGCAGTAGTAGAGGTGTCGAAGTAAGGAATTTAGCAGGATGAGAGTAGATTATCAGCAAGTGATTAAAGAAGACCCAGAAGAGCTAAAACAAATACAAATGGAACAAAAAGATGTTTCTAACTTTAAGAAGATACAGGGCTTGTATTTATTGAAAATGAGTCGAGTAAAAACCGCTTCTAGCCTAGCTGATTATCTGGGAGTGCATCGAGTAACAGTTCAAAGATGGCTAAAAAGTTACCGCGATCGAGGATTAAGCGCCCTCCTAGCTCTGAAACCAAAATCAGGGCGATCAAAAGCGATAGGAGAGGACGCGATCGCAGGATTGAAAGCCAGATTATCAGAAGAAGAAAAGGGCTTTAATAACTATGGAGAAATTCAGTCTTGGTTGGAAGAAAATTACCAAATTAAAGTTAAGTACCATACCGTTTATCATTGTGTAAGATATAAGTTGAAAGCAAAGCTAAAAGTACCAAGAAGAAGCGCAGCCAAGAAAAATGAAGCGGAAGCTGAAAGGTTTAAAAAAAACTGCCAGAACTGCTGAAAGTACTAAAGTGGTTGGAAAAAGAAGTGTCAAGGTATTCTCCTGATTGCTTAAACCTCATTCAATTGGATCAGGGAAAATTTCATCAAAGTAATGACTTAAAGATTCCCGAAAATATCCTGCTAATTTTTCAACCGCCAGCTTCTCCAGAACTCAATCCCATTGAAAGATTTTGGCAATATCTTAAGGATAATCTAAGCTGGAAACTGTACGATGAACTATACAAACGATTAGGAAGAAGTAGGAAAGATTTTAGGCCTTTTCTCAATGACTTTTTTTTCAGGTTTAGCTGGTTTATTGGGGCGTTGTAATGCTTTATTTTCAACCATAGTTCTACTGTTCTCCTTTAATATCGTGATAAATTGCGTTCGCCCAAAAGCCAAATTCTTGGGCAATTTCTAGCCCTAAGCCTATTCAAGGAATGCTAAATTAACAAGTGTAATCATTGAAAGGACTGGTCAAGTATGCAGTTAAAGGTGACAAGAGTGGGAGACTCAGTGGGAATCGTTTTACCAAAGGAACTTGCGGATAAACTCCAGATTAATCAAGGTGATTGCCTTGAAATTATAGAAACTGCAGATGGGTTTACAGTTAAGCCCTATGACGCTGAATTAAGCCAACAAATGGAGGTTGCAGAGAAAATAATGAGAGAAGATTATAATCTCTTAAAGCGATTAGCCGAATGAGATCATGCAATCAATTATTTGGGTGAGATATGAAGCAGTGATCAAGATTCATCGTCATCAACTAACAGAACATGGTGGACTAGATGGCATCCGAAACCAGGCGTTGCTAGAAAGCGCACTGAATCGCCCTAAAAATCTGCTTGCTTATTCTGAATCACCTCCTGATATTTCTGCTTTAGCGGCAGCTTATGCTTATGGTCTTACAACTAATCATCCATTTGTTGATGGCAATAAAAGAACAGCTTATGTCGTTACTCGCAGTTTTCTTATACTGAATGGTTATGACTTAGAAGCCTCTGAGGAAGCAACGTATCAGACTTGGATGGATTTGGCTGCTTCTAGGCTTTCGGAAGAAGAACTAGCAATTTGGATTAGGGAACGAATCTTTCCTTATGGGGGATGAGTTTTGAAAATTTGGGGTTTCATAGTATAGCGCTACGTGCTTATATTAGGACATTTCCCGAACGGTGGGAGTGCGACCGTCTCGGTCGCTAGTCTTTTTAAGAACGTCCTAACCTGATTTTGTAGCGCTATAACTGATCATTTCCACTGTTGAACGAAACCACGACCGAGGCTTTCTTGTCCGCCAATTTGGATGATGTCGTGATTTTGAATTATAGCGCTTCGCGCTCAGGTACTTACAGATTAGAATAGAAGCAATTAAGATTAACTTCAATTGAAAGTTATGGCCACTGCGTATTCTCCAGAAATCCGAAAAAAAGTTCTGTATTTGATAGCTGTGGGAAAACCCATTACTTGTATAAGTAGGGAACTAGATATTAGTCGTCCTACCCTTTATAAATGGAAAGAGAAGTGGGAAAAAACCGGTTCGACTGAACCCCAAAAGGTAGTTCCACCTCCCCAATCTGCTAAAATTACTGACTGGGATAAATTTCAAAAATTTGTAGAGCAACATCAAGATAAAACTCAAAAGGAAATGGCAAAACTCTGGGGAAATTGTAGCCACCACACAATTAGTAGAGGCTTAAAAAAAATTGGTTATACACGTAAAAAAAACCATAGCTTATATTGAACGGTGTGAACAAGCTCGTGATCAGTTCAGAGAAGAAATTGCTAAATACACTGCTGAACAAGTAATCTACATTGATGAGAGTGGAATTGATAGTAATGAAACGAACCCCTATGGATGGTCAAAAAAAGGAGAAAGATGTCAGGGAAGCCGACCTGGAAAAAGAGCAGAACGTTTAAGTATTATCGGAGCATTGTGTAATAATAATTTTTTCGCCCCGATGGTTTATCAAGGTTATTGTACCGCTCAAGTCATTGAGAGTTGGTTAGAACAATTCTTATTACCTCAAGTCACTCAAGGACAAGTAATAGTTATGGACAATGCTCCTTTTCATAACTCAAGAAAAATCAGAGAATTAATTGAACAAGCGGGTTGTAAATTACTCTTCTTACCTACTTATTCTCCGGACTTAAATCCCATTGAACATTGGTGGCATAAAATAAAAACGGTGATTAGAAGAGAACTCTCAAATTTCAATTTCGATGTCCATAAAGCCACTGAAGTGGCTTTTCAGTACCTGTAAACATACCAGCGCGAAGCGCTATAACTTAGATGATGGACAGATGAATTTAGAATTAGAATAGCTCATTCTAATATACTGAGCATTAAGAAGACCCTAGCGACCAAGATGGTCGCTACAATCACTCATTGGAGTGGGAGCGTCTCGCTCCCTTGTTTTCCTAAAACGACGTTCATCCTCCTTTTCCGAGGGAGATGGGAGAAGACCGTAGCGACCAAGATGGTCGCACTACAATCGCGTTATGATGACTGATAACCTTATTTTAATGCTGCAGGGTTGATTAAAATATAGAAGAAAGGTGAACTTTAAATTTAAGAGGAAAAAGCTGGAGGCTCTTTACACAGAAGAAAAGGATGCTCATAAATATCCAGCAGAAGTGGTTGATAGTTTTTTTTGAGGTGATGGCAATTATCGAAGCAATTTCTAATGAAAGACAGTTTTATAACTTCAAAAGTTTGCGAGTTGAGAAGTTAAAAGGAAAACGAGGAAAAGAAGGACAATATTCTCTTCGTCTGAATAAACAATGGTGCTTAATTATAACCTTAGAAAAAGACTTTAATGGTAAATATATTTTTATTATAGATATTGAAGACTATCACAAGTAAAAATTAGGAGGATGAGAACAATGAGTAGAAAATTAACCCCAGCCAGAAGAGTTAAACCAGGGAAAATCTTAAATCGGGAACTAGAAACGCGGGACTGGACAAAAAATGATCTAGCAGAAAGAATGGAATACTCTGTAGAAATAATTGAAGCAATTTTGAAAGGAGATCAAGAAATTACAACTGAGATTGCCAATGATCTAGGTAAGAGTTTAGAAACATCGGCTGATGTGTGGATGAATTTAGAAAACAACTATCGTTCTGAGTTAGATCATCAAGCCCATCCTGTCAAGATTAATAATATGTAGTTATTTTCCTGATCAACTTAAAATAACGAATAACCAAGAAAAAATTGAAAACTGATAAAATTTTCTACGGAATATTCAAAGAGTTACCGAGTGTCTTTTTTGAACTAATTGGAAACTTTGAAACCAACGCCGACATCTATGAATTTCAATCTCCAGAGATTAAAGAATCGAGTTTTCGTTTAGATGGGGTTTTTTCTCCTCAACCTGATGATCCTAATTATCCTCTTTACTTTGTCGAAGTTCAATTTTATCGCGATCGCGAATTTTATAACCGTTTATTCTCCAGTATCTTTCTCTATTTTAGTCAGTACCAGCCCTCTAACCCTGAATGGTACGCCATTGTCATCTATCCCAACCGTAACACCGAAATCGTTTCCCATCCTCGCTATCGTAGCCTAATTGAATCCCATTTAC
>CAYXDG010000121.1:0-6424 GCA_964463655.1 uncultured Dactylococcopsis sp. | reverse complement strand
AGCCGAACTCTTAATATTTAACCACATTTTCCGATCTTATTTAGGATCGCTATAGCTTTTGTCGAGACTAAAATGTTACATTAAACTTTACACTATAACAACTTCAGTTCTGTGTATGAGTAATAACTTAGAAGAGAAAAAAAAAGCACCAAGAAACAGAACACTTACTTGTGATGAGAAGGAGATTCACTCTTTATCAAAGGAGCTTTTATCAATAAAAGATTCAATTAATTTAGAAAAGATTTCCAATAAGGTGATTCTCGGAGACACCTTTCAGGTATTACCATTACTCCCTTCACAGTTTGTTGATCTTTTAATTCTTGATCCTCCCTATAATCTCTCGAAAAATTACAACGGTTATTTATTCAAAGAAAAAGAAAAAGCAAAGTACGCTTCATGGTTTGAAAATATTATATCCTCCCTTGAACCATTACTCAAAGATCATGCAACTATCTATGTATGCTCAGACTGGAAAACTTCACTTCTAGTTGCTCCTATTCTTCTCAATCATCTTCACGTTCATAATCGAATTACATGGGAGCGGGAAAAAGGCAGAGGAGCGAAAAATAATTGGAAAAATAATACTGAAGATATTTGGTTCTGTACAGTAAGTAATCACTATAAATTTAATGTTGATGCAGTTAAATTGAAGCGAAAAGTGATTGCTCCCTATCGGGTCAATGGAAAGCCAAAAGATTGGAATGAAGAAAAATCTGGTAACTATCGTTTAACTCATCCCTCAAATATTTGGTCAGATATGACAATACCATTTTGGTCAATGCCAGAAAATACGGATCATCCGACACAGAAACCTGAGAAATTAATTGCAAAGTTAATTTTAGCAAGTAGTGAGGAAGGAGATTTTGTTTTTGATCCATTTTTAGGGAGTGGCACTACCTCAGTTGTAGCAAGCAAACTGGGTCGTAATTTCTCTGGAATAGAACAGAATATTGAATATTGCTGCTGGGCACAGAAACGCTTAAATCTTGTTTCAGTAGATAGTTCAATTCAAGGGTATGCTGATGGTGTTTTTTGGGAACGCAACAGTCTAAATGATCAATTCCAATCAGGAAAATAAAATGAACCACGTAACAATAATTTATCTTTATCAAAAAATTGGGTTTAAAAACCCGTCCTTCATCGATACTTTAGGTGGATACTGAATCAAAACGTGAACATGATCCGCCTCTCCATTAAATTCTAATATACTGAACTCCATTTTCTGAGTTACTTCTCTAAACGACCTTTCAATTAGCTCTAAACTGCTGCTTGTTAAAACCTTCTGTCTATATTTAGTGACGAAAATTAAGTGAACTTTCAAATCTGAAACACTATGTCTTCCCTTAAAAAACATTCTTGACACTTAGTTAAGTTTACTCTAAAATAGTGTCAGACCTAAAAGAAAAAATCAATGAAGCTAAGGCATCGCTATAGAATTCATCCGACTGCCCAACAAGTAACAGCCTTAGCTCAACTGTTTGGGTGCTGTCGGGTTGTCTTTAATGATGCTCTAGCGTTTTGCCATGAGAATTATCGAAAGGGAGACAGGTTTGTCGGCTATAACCAGTGGTCAAAATCTCTAACCGAAAGTAAAAAAGTAGAGGAGAGAGAATGGCTTAAGGAAGTTTCATCAATTCCTTTGCAACAGTCTTTGCAGGACTTAAAAACCGCATTCAAAAACTTCTTTGACTCTTGTCAAGGAAAACGCAGTAGAAATATCTTAAAAGTCGCGGGCGGACAGTCTGAGACTCAAAACGGATGTTGGAGGGAGCGTGAGACTGCCGATTTGGTAGCAGTTTCCAGTGAAGCGTCAACCCACCAAAAGAGCAAGCAATTAAGTTTGTTCTAGTAGGAATCTCCGCCTTTTAGGGCGGGGAGGATGTCAATTGACTAATGAGCTTACTTAACGACATATGCCCCTCAACACTGATTGAAAACCGATGACAAATAATTTGTCACTGTACAAATTGTACAGTAACTAATTATATGTCGTCTTAACAAATTCCTGTCATCGACCTCTTTAACGCTTCAGATTAAGCTATGGCAAGGATTACGGCGATTTTAACATCCCCACAAACTCCAACAATCCTTCTAACACTCTTTCACAAATTCAGTGTCGTTTTCCTGAATCTTCACAAATTAATTGTCGCTTTCGGTGATTCTGGGATTTTGTACAGTTTTGCTGTAAATTCACAGGAAATTTGTCGTCGAATCAAGTCATTTGTGTTATGCTTAAGCCATAAAAACATAAATGTCTTATTGGACAATCTTTTTACAATGGAGGAAAAATTATAACAACTAACCTCAGCATCTAATATTCAAGAGGAGGAATCAGTCTCTAATATCATTCCTTCTGAAGAACTTTCAGAGGAAGCAAGACTGAAGCTGGAAATTCTTGAAAGTCTTGTTGAACCGTGCGATCGCGCTACCTATGGCAAAAAATTAAAAGAGGCAGCCCAAAGGTTAGGAAAATCAGTACGAACAGTCCAACGTCTCGTTAAACGATGGGAAGAAGAAGGTTTAAGCGCTTTATCTACTGGAGAACGTTCTGATAAAGGAGAGCATCGCATTGATTCTCGTTTAGAAGAATTTATTCTCAAGACCTATCGAGAGGGGAATAAAGGGAGTAAACGCATGACTCGTAAGCAAGTTTACCTCCGTACTGAAGCTAAAGCCAAAGAATTGGGATTAAAACCTCTTAGTCACATGACAGTATATCGTGTTCTTCAGCCAGTGATAGAAGCACAAGAAAAGAAAAAGAGCATTCGTTCTCCTGGCTGGCGAGGTTCGCAATTATCTCTGAAAACTCGTGCTGGACAAGATTTATCTGTTGAATATAGCAATCATGTTTGGCAATGTGACCATACTCGTGCTGATATTTTATTGGTTGACAAAGATAGTAATATTCTTGGTCGTCCTTGGTTAACAACGGTGATTGATACTTATTCACGTTGCATCGTTGGGTTTAATTTGGGCTATGATGCACCAAGTTCCCAAGTGGTGGCTTTAGCCTTGCGTCATGCTATGTTGCCCAAACAATACGGAGTCAAATACAAACTTCATGAACAATGGGGAACTTATGGCAAACCTGAACATTTCTTCACCGATGGCGGTAAAGATTTTCGCTCTCATCATCTTCAACAGATTTCAGTACAGTTAGGGTTTGTTTGTCATCTGCGCGATCGTCCCAGTGAAGGCGGGATTGTTGAGCGTCCTTTTAAGACGTTTAATACAGAATTCTTTTCAACATTGAGAGGATACACTGGCTCAAATGTTCAAGAACGTCCTGAAGATGCAGAAAAGGAGGCTTGTTTAACGCTGCGAGATTTAGAACAATTATTTGTTCGATATATTGCTGATCGCTATAACCAACAGATAGATGCTCGAATGGGAGAACAGACTCGCTTTCAACGATGGGAGTCTGGATTGCTTGCCACTCCTGAATTACTTTCTGATCGCGAGTTAGATATCTGCTTAATGAAACAAACTCGGCGCAAAGTTCAACGGGGCGGTTATTTGCAATTTGAAAATTTAATGTATCGAGGAGAAAATTTAGAGGGTTATGTGGGAGAAAGCGTTACGCTACGTTACGACCCCAAAGACATAACAACTCTTTTAATTTATCGCAAAGAAAGTAATGAAGACTGTTTTTTGACTCGTGCCTTTGCAATGGATTTAGAAACAGAACAATTATCTCTTGATGAGGCAAAAGCGATGAGTCGGAAAATTCGCAATGCTGGAAAAACACTGAGCAATCATTCTATCAGTAATGAAGTGCGCGATCGCGATCAGTTTGTTGCGAAAAAGAAAACCAAAAAGGAACGACAGAAAGAAGAACAGGCACAATTACTTACTCCCACTGTCAATGCTGCATCTAAAGAGATAGAGGAAGAAGCAGAAATGAAAACTACTGCTCTAGAGCAAGAAGTGGTGGCAGAAGCAGAAGTGTTGGATTACGACGAAATGGTAGAAGATTATGGGTGGTAAAAATGGGAAAAACTGATGCAAATGCAGAAGCAGAAAATATTGCTCAACAACTAGGAAACATTGATCGCCTAGATGCTGATTTACAAGCAGAAATTGAACGTTTACGGGGAAGAAATTTAGTGCAATTGGAACAAGTTAAAAAACTCCATGACTGGCTCGAAGGTAAACGTCATTCTCGACAGTCTTGTCGGGTGGTTGGGGAATCAAGAACGGGAAAAACTATGTCTTGTAATGCCTATCGGCTGCGACATAAACCTACTCAGGAAGTCGGAAAACCCCCAATTGTACCTGTTGTTTATATTCAGCCTCCTCAAGAATGCCCAGCAAGAGAGTTATTCCGTACCATAATCGAACATTTGAAATATAAGATGGTGAAGGGGACAGTAGGAGAAACTCGCTCTCGAACCTTACAAGTATTAAAGCGTTGTGGTGTAGAAATGCTGATTATTGATGAAGCTGATCGCCTGAAACCGAAAACCTTTGCTGATGTTCGAGATATTTTTGATCAACTGGGAATTTCAGTCGTTTTGGTGGGAACCGATCGCCTAGATACAGTTATCAAGCGGGACGAACAGGTTTACAATCGGTTTCGCGCCTCTTATCGCTTTGGAAAGCTATCAGGACAAGAGTTTCAGCAGACAATCGAGATCTGGGAAAAGCAAGTGTTGAAGTTGCCTGTGGCTTCTAATTTAAGCAGTAAATCCACCCTAAAGATTTTAGGAGAAGCAACAGGAGGCTATATCGGGCTAATGGATATGATTCTACGAGAGTCAGCGATTCGGGCTTTGGAAAAGGGATTGAGCAGGATCGATAAGGAAACTTTACAAGAAGTAGCGGAGGAGTATCGTTAATGGAACTAACGGATATTGAGCCTTGGTTATTTGTGATTGAACCTTATGATGGGGAAAGTATTAGTCACTTTCTAGGACGGTTTCGTCGGGAAAATACTCTAACACGATCAATGTTGGGGAAAGAAACTGGTCTGGGTGCAATAATTTCGCGCTGGGAAAAGTTTCGATTCAATCCACCGCCTTCGCTGCATGAGTTATCCGCTTTAGCTCGTGTTGTGCAGGTGGATGTTCCTCGATTAAGAGAAATGTTACCACCCAAAGGCGTTGGCATGAGGCTAGAGCCAATTCGCTTATGTGGTGCTTGTTATGGGGAAGCTCCTTATCATAAAATTGAGTGGCAGTTGAAGACCACCAAGTTTTGCTCTGAGCATCGGTTAACGCTGTTGTCAGAATGCCCGAATTGTGGGGCAAGATTTAAGATTCCATCGCTTTGGGTTGATGGTTTGTGCGATCGCTGCTTTACGCCGTTTGAATGAAACTATGTCTGAGTTTCAGAAAAAAATATAGAAAGTAAAGTTACCTCTGTTTTAATTTCCCTGAACCTTGAGCAGCATTGATAACATTCCTGTTAGCGGTAAATACAGTGATGTTAGGAACAGTAACATAATCTCCATCATCGGTAATCACTTGAGTAATATTGGCTTTTTCCATTGCTTCTAAGATTAATAAGTCATACCCGTCAAGAAGTTGTGTTTCTAACCTCTGTAAAGCCTTCTCAGTTGTGCTTTCATTTACTATTATGTCTGCACAGACAGCAATTGATGTGACCTGTTCCCAAGCATCTTTAATTTCTTCAACAACGTTCTGCCTTTGATCTGGGTAGTTGTGGCGGTATGGTTTCGATGTGATATTCTGAGGGACATTCCGATTAAAAATTTCTCTTTCTGTTCCCTCAATGAGATGAGCTAATTCAGATAGAGAAAGACCACAGTATTGCAAATTGGAATTGGCATCCAAAGCATCTTTTAGATAAGAAGGGTAATGATTTCTCTGATATTCCATTGCAGGATTGGCACTCAAACGATCTCTTGTGTATGTCAACCAATACCACACATTAGTATCAACTAGAAAAATGTCGTCTTCTTTTGGATGATCATTACGAAGATCAACAACATCAGCCTGAATATTATACCTAACAGACATTAAACACAGCTAGCTTGTTCTTCCAATACCTGATCAACTATTCTCTGATTATTCTCACTGGAATAGTACCACTTGGAATTTTTAATGACTCTTTTTAAGATTCTCAAGCCGAGTGGACTTAAATGAGAAGGTTTTAACAGTTTATTTAAGGTGTCTGAATCAATATCTCGCAGTAGTTGACCGATCGCGACATTAAAGAAAGGAGACGCAAAGATCACAACGCCATCAAAATCCAATTCCACAGATTCGCCTTCAAGCAATCGAGGATAAATTAAATCATATACTTTCTGACCATCTTCACGGGTCATACAGTTTTTACCGACTAAGTTGTGGATTTCGAGTTTCATGGCACTGCCTCCCCCTAAAATAAGGGTTCACTATCTGATTCAGATTCGGATAACCCCAACGACTCCAGCGAGTAATATGATTGGTTAGCCTGAAGT
>CAYXDG010000120.1:0-6679 GCA_964463655.1 uncultured Dactylococcopsis sp. | reverse complement strand
CTTTTGCTTGCCTATGGTAGTTGGGGTAGGTTTCATCAGCAGGAATGATGTATTCTTTTTCAATCGAACAGGCATTAATGGGGCATTTACGAGAGTTGATCCAATCCTTCCTTTCCCTAAGAGCGTAGTTCCAAACCGTTCGGCAAACACCGAGCGTATGCTCGATCATATCGGTTTGTAATTGGTTTGGCTCTAATTTGTACTCGTAAGTCAGGGTAAGCATTGCTTTTTTGCAAGTCACTAGATCAATTATAATGCTATCTACACAATTTGACTACTTGTGTAAGGATGTCCTGACGGACTTTTTTTGTTGGGCGCGATTCATCTACCCGTTAAATCTCTTGGGAGATTATAACGGGAGTCCTCTCGCGCCATTTAAGATAGTTGAAAATTTGTTCTTGGTTCTTGGTTTAACCACAAATCATGAACGATGAATCACAAATAAGTTGATGTTGGGTTTTGCTTCCAAAGACCCAACCTACAAGGTATCCTAGGTAGGTTGGGAATTATACTACTTAACCGTAACTTTTGCGCCAGCTTCTTCTAACTTGCCTTTGACCTCTTCAGCATCCTCTTTGGTAGTCGCTTCTTTCAAGGCTTTCGGGGTATCTTCTACGAGGGCTTTTGCTTCTTTTAAGCCCAAGCCAGTAATGCTCCGAACAACCTTGAGAATGGCAATTTTCTTATCAGAAGGAACTTCTTCGAGGATAACATCAAATTCCGTTTGTTCCTCTACTTCTTCCTCAGCAGCAGCGGCCCCACCAGGCATGGCTCCAGGCATCATCATCATCCCCCCACCCGCAGGGGCTGAAGCATCAACACCAAACGCCTCTTCAATTTGTTTGACTAATTCTGATGCTTCAAGGAGAGAGAGAGACTTTAACTGTTCGAGAATTTCATCAGTTTTTGCAGACATAGTTTTTTTGACTCCTAAATCATGAATGGTTGGTTAATTAGTAATAAACAGCCTAAGCTGCTTCTTGGTCATCTTTTTCCGATACCGCTTTAATCGCTCGTACCAAAGAACTGGAAACTTCCTTGATTCCTGTTGCCAACTTGGTGGGAACCGCGTTGACTCCAACGGCGATTTTGGTGGTATTGGCGTTGAGCGCCCCAGCAATGCGAGCCATGAGTTCTTCCTTGGTGGGAAGTTCAGTTAGCGCATCCACTTGGTCTTTATCCAACGCCTGACCCTCCATCACCCCACCGCGCAATTCGGTTTTATTGACGGCTTTGGAAAAGTCTTTATAGGCTTTAATGGCGGTGCCAAAGTCATCTTTGACAAAGATAAATGCCGAAGATTCCTTTAAAAATTCTTGCAAGGGTTGCCACGTTTCATCCCCATCAACTGCCCGTCTCATGAGGGTATTTTTGGTGACTTTGCAAGTGGTTCCACTTTCGCGGAGTCGGGTGCGTAAATCAGCGATTTCCGCAACGGATAAGCCTCTGTAGTCAATCACAAGGGTTAGTTGCGATTCACTCAAGAGTTCTTTTAACTCTGCGACAACTTGTTTTTTATCTTCTAGTGTTCTACCCACACGCGCTTACACCTCCTATGGTTTGGTTATGATTCCCCCTTCATCAAAAAAACCTCGGAAATTCTCCGAGGCATGATGACCCACCCTCCCAACCGCCCAAAACTGGGCAATGGGGGAATGTTTGGACATTCACCTCGGCAGGATATTAAGCGTTAATTCTCGCCCCTGCTGTCTTTGGTTTCTGCTAGTTATTTGATTGTTGATCAGTGGCTTGGTTTATTCTCCTTCGGCTAATTTGTAATCTCGTAGAGCCCCAATATCAACTTGGATCGCGGGTCCCATGCTTGCCGAGACATACATAGTGCGCCAATAGCGTCCTTTTGCTCCAGAGGGACGATTACGATCGATGGTTTCTTGTAAGGCTTTAAGATTCACTAACAAGTCTTCTGCCGAAAAGGAAGCCTTGCCAAACATCACATGAACGATGCCTGTGCGATCAGCCCGAAATTCTTGTTTCCCAGCCTTAAATTCTTGAATCGCTGCATTTAAATCATTGGTGACTGTCCCCCCTTTCGGAGAAGGCATCAGCCCCTTTGGTCCGAGAGTCCGCCCTAATTTTGCCACTTGGGGCATCATGTCGGGAGTGGCGATCACAACATCAAAGTCCATCCGACCGTTTTGAATCTCTTGGATCAGTTCTTCCGATCCCACGATTTCTGCACCTGCTGCGTTAGCTTCTGTCACTTTTTCACCGCGAGTGATCACAGCAATAGTCACTGTTTGACCTGTTCCTTTTGGAAATGTGACAGTGGTTCGGATTTGTTGATCACTATACTTAGGATCAATCCCAAGACGGATGTGAGCTTCGGCAGTTTCTTCAAATTTTGCGGTGGCAGTTGCTTTGAGTAATTCTAGAGCGGGTTGTGGCTCGTAAGGACGATCCTCTACTTTTTCCAATAATTCCCGCATTCGACGGGATGATTTTTTTGCCATTTTTCCTCCTTGGGTCAATAACGAAGCTCAAGCCTCTCCCCATGTTCTACGATTAATCTTTAACGGAAATGCCCATATTACGAGCAGTTCCTTCAACAACTTTCATTGCTGCCTCAATATCATTAGCATTGAGGTCAGGCATTTTGGTTTGAGCAATATCCCGCAATTGGTCGCGAGTGATACTCCCGACTTTTTGACGATTCGGTTCGCTAGACCCTTTTTCGATTCCTGCTGCTTTTTTCAACAAAACAGCTGCAGGAGGCGTTTTGAGGACGAAGGTGAAACTGCGGTCTTCAAAAACTGAAATTTCTACAGGAATCACCATTCCTGCTTGATCTGCGGTTTTGGCGTTATATTCTTTACAAAACGCCATGATATTGACCCCGTGTTGACCCAATGCTGGACCAACTGGCGGGGCTGGGTTTGCTTTCCCTGCAGGAAGCGCTAATTTAATCAGTGCGACAACTTTTTTTGCCATTACTAGCCTTGTTTCTCAACTTGGTTAAATTCCAATTCTACGGGGGTTTCCCTTCCAAATATTGAGAGGAGCGCTTTTAGTTTGCTCCGTTCGGAACTGACCTCTACCACTTCCCCATCAAAATCTTTGAACGGGCCACTGAGAACTATGATCTTATCACCCACAGCAACTTTTGCTTGCACGACGGGTTCTTGTTCTTCGCTTTGTCGGAAGATACGCTCCACTTCTGAAGGGTTTAGAGGCATTGGCTCGACGTGACCTCGCCCTCGTCCATAAGGTCGTTTTTTTTCCGCGCCAACAAAGTTAATTACATTTGGGGTGTTTTTCACCACTTGCCAAACCTGACTATCCATGATCATTTGGATTAAAACATAGCCTGGGAAGACTTTTTCTTGAATTTGCTGGCGAGACCCATCTTTACGAAGTTTATAAGTTGGGGTCTGGGGAATTTCGATTTGTAAAATTCGATCGGCGACATTGAGGGTTTGACTGCGCTGTTCGAGGTTAGCTTTCACCCGTTTCTCGCAACCCGATCCCACTTGTACCGCGTACCATCTCGGTTTCTGGTCAGTGGGTGTTTCTAAATTAGGGTCTTCGTTTTGATTGTCTGTGGCGAAACTCATCCAAATACCTTTCCTGCTATCCAAATGAAGAGATTATCAAATAAATAAACAATAGTTGCTACTAAGGTGACCATTAAAATCACCCCTGCTGATTCACTAATTAATTGTTTGCGACTCGGCCAGACGATTTTATCGAGTTGCTCTTTGGTTTCTTTGAGAAACTCAATTAGATTAAAGCCAGTTTTCTCTTCCTTGACTTCCACTTGGGGGCGGTTGCTTTTTTTGGTTTCATTTTTTGCCACAATTATCTCCCCTTTAAATTTGATCTTGACATTTTCTGTTCTCAACCCTTTAGCGGAGTTGCTCCCAGATTTTGTGTTCGGTAATCAGACTCAAAACTTTCCCCCGATCCAACTGAGCCAGGGGGTCACTGCTTCAATGAACGCGCCCTGGAGGACTCGAACCCCCGACATTCGGTTTTGGAGACCGACGTTCTACCAACTGAACTAAGGACGCACAATGTTCATTCAGCAGACCCTCATTTCAACTATCATAGCACTTTTTTGTGCTTTGTGCATTTGTGTGAGCTAAAAAAGAGAGGATTAGCGATCGAAGCGTTGTTTCACGCGAGTTGCCTTACCGACCCGATCGCGCAGATAATACAATTTTGCTCTCCGCACTTTCCCGCGACGAATAATTTTAATCTCCTTAATCCGAGGAGAATGGAGTAAAAACACCCGTTCCACGCCAATTCCCTGAAACACTCGTCTGACGGTAATGGTTTCATTACTACCACCGTGACGTTTAGCAATCACAATCCCTTCAAACGGTTGGGTTCGGGTTTTCCCCCCTTCTTGAATGTTCACCCCAACTCGCACCGTATCTCCCACATAAATCACTGGGAGATCGTCTTTCATTTGTTCCTGCTCGATCGAGCGGATTATGTCTTGAGCATTCATGGCTCTCTTTCCTAGTTATTCAAAAAAAATGTCACAGCCTACTATCTTAAAATAAAATCAAAATTTCTGTCAACTTAACTTTATCTTAACCTTAAGCAGTTATTATAATCATAAATTGTTACTTCCATGTCCATAAATATTTTTAGGTAAACCTAGTTTCTTAACCTAAATTTTACAATTAAGCGGTATGTTGCTAGGGGACAAATCAATCCAAGTCAATTTAGTAGGTAGAATTTCTATGTTCAATCAATACTCACGTCGTCTAACTTCTTTAGCATCCGTTGGCACCCTTGCCCTCATCCTCGCTGCTTGCGGTGGTAATGGCGGTGGCGACCAAGCCACTGGCGGTGGTGGTAACAACCCCACGAGTGGCGGTGGCTCTCAAGAGTCTGGATCAGTCCTCGTCGATGGGTCTAGCACCGTTTTCCCTGTTAGCGAAGCAATGGCGGAAGAATTTCAACGTGAATTTCCTAATATCCGAGTTACCGTTGGGGTCTCTGGAACCGGTGGTGGTTTCAAAAAGTTCTGTAATGATGAAACCGACATTTCTGGTGCATCTCGTCCCATTAAAGAATCTGAGATCGAAGCCTGCGAGCAAAACGGCATTGAATACATCGAACTTCCCATTGCCTTTGATGGGCTGACGGTAGTCAAACACCCAGAAAACGACTGGGCAGAATGTCTGACCGTCGAAGAATTAAAAATGGTTTGGGAGCCGGAAGCACAAGGAGAAATTGAAAATTGGAACCAAGTGCGAGATAGCTTCCCTGACCGACCCCTCAGCTTATATGGTGCTGGAACAGATTCAGGAACTTTTGACTACTTTACCTCTGTCATTGTTGGAGAAGAAAGCGCGAGTCGGGGAGACTACACCTCTAGTGAAGATGATAATGTCGTCGTGCAAGGGGTTGCTAATGACGAAAATTCCTTAGGATACTTTGGTTTAGCCTACTTTGAAGAAAATAAGGACAAGTTGGCTCCCATTGCTATCGATGATCAAAACCCCGATAATGGCGAAGGTTGTGTTGAACCTAATGCTGAGACCGTAGGGGATGGAACCTATCAGCCCTTAGCGCGTCCAGAGTTCATTTACGTCAAAAAAACCTCCGCAGAAAACAACGAAGCGGTGCAGAAGTTTGTCAAATTCTACCTAAGCGCCGAACAAAACGGGACTTTAGTTCCAGAAGTGGGCTATGTTGCAGTACCAGAGCAAATTTTAACAAAAGCTCAGGCTCGATTCGAGAAGCGGACAACTGGATCAGTGTTTGGAGGCGGTTCCGTTCAAGGTGTGAAACTGAACGAAGTTCTTTAACGACACTGCGATGAGACTTGTTGGCTGGGTCGGGAAATCCTTATTTCCTGACCGAGTTTTCCTTTGTTAGCACAATTCTTAAGAAAGCTGATGACCAATCAACCTGAAACGCTATTCAAACCCGATCGTCGCTTAAGTAAATTTATGGAGCGACTCGTTGTTTTGATCTTTGGCTTATTTGCCTTAGTTTCCATTGCCACTACCATCGGGATTGTCCTCACCTTAGCTGCGGAAACCATTGTCTTTTTTCAGGAAGTTCCTCTCTGGCGCTTTCTCACGGATACCGAGTGGACTCCCCTATTTTCAAATCAACAATTTGGCATCTTTGTTCTGCTTAGTGGGACATTTCTCACATCGGTGATTGCCATCATAGTCGCATTACCCATTGGACTGCTTTCAGCGATTTATCTGAGCGAATACGCCCCTCCAAAATTACGACAATGGCTGAAACCCATGCTAGAAATTCTTGCTGGGGTTCCCACTGTTGTATTTGGGTTCTTTGCTTTACTGTTTGTCACTCCCATACTCCGGAGTTTTATTCCGGGATTACAAGGGTTTAACGCTCTCAGCGCTGGAATGGTCATGGGAATTGCCATTATCCCTCTTGTGGCTTCTCTCAGTGAAGATGCGATTTATTCTGTACCTCAAAGTCTGCGTCAGGGCGCTTATGCCATGGGCTGCACCAAGAAAGAAGTCGTCACGGGTGTGGTGATTCCAGCAGGATTATCAGGGATTGTTGCCTCTTTTATTCTTGCTATATCTCGTGCAGTGGGAGAAACCATGATTGTTACCGTGGCAGCAGGACAAAACCCAACTTTAACCTTAAACCCGTTGATTCCAGTGCAAACCATGACTTCATTTATTGTGCAAGTGAGTTTAGGAGATGCGCCCACAGG
>CAYXDG010000119.1:0-6759 GCA_964463655.1 uncultured Dactylococcopsis sp. | reverse complement strand
AGGGAGTGTGAGACTACCGATTGGGTAGCTGTTCCCGTTGAAGCGTCAACCCACCAAAAGAGCAAACAATTAAGTTTGCTCTAGTAGGAATCTCCGCCTTTTAGGGCGGAGAGGATGTCAACCACCTTACCTGCCAGTTTCGCTAAAACAAGGGCAGATGAATGACGTTTTCTGCTATTGTGCTTTTGTCTCGAAGCAGGGGATTCGGGTTTGATTGTCTTTGGATCAGTTTTGCGTGCGATCGCGAGTTAAGTCCGATTCGACTGTAAATCACGCACTCTTTGAGCTAGAACAAGTGCTCCATAGATTAGGGAAAGATATACGATCGCAAGGAGAGGAATTAACATGGACATATTCATGGTTAGTGATTGTGAGGAGTGGACAGTTCATTAAGAGTCTGCTGTTTGTTTTCTCTTGGCAGGGCCTGTGCTTCAATTAAAAGGGTCACAATTTTAGTTTCAGGTAGGAATCTTTCGGTTCGCAAATTTGACAAAGATCACTTATTCTTGTTGCTTAATTCTCAGTCACCTTTACACCTTGGAATTAACAACGGCTATTAAAACCCTCTTAACCTTTGTCAAGTTTACTTAGTTTCCAAGAAAAGAATAGAGAAGGTTAGCGCTTGCTATGGAGAAAAGCCTCAGCTTTCCAATGAAACTATTTTGCTTTAAGTTTGCTTAAGGTTAAAATCTTAGTTCAACCTTAGTTTAAGATTAACATGATTTTCCGAGGAAATCATAGCAATTGGAAGAAACTTAAGTTAAATATTTCTCATGAGCAAGTTTGAGTTTGCTTAGTATTTTGGATTACAATGTACACCTCTTGGGGAAAGAAAGAAAAAAGAGAGAGTAAACAACTCTCTCTTGGCGGTAAGTCACACTAAGAGCCACAATTAAGCAGACTAAGTTCAAGGTTTCAGTTTCAAGATTGCGTAGGTTAGAGCCATGCTTTCTTCATAAAGCACTTCTCGTCCCCAGCGTTGTAGTTGTTTGGTTAACAGTTGTTCTGTTTTTTGATCAGAGAGGGGGGTTACTTGTTCAATGCGACAGGATTGTGCGCCACCGCCTGCTTCCATCCGCATACAGCCTGTGGTTTCGGAACAAAGCACCGTGCAGCAATCGGCTTCTAAGTTGGTGGAACTGAGGCGTAAGCTAATTAAATCCCCGGGGATGTCCCCAGCATCCACAGGAATCCCCGCGAGTTCGGCTTGAATTTCTTTTTGCTGATCGTTGGTAAACTTAACGCGACGGATGTCATAGTCTCCGCCTTCGTATTCGTAGGAAACAGGCTGCCAATTGAGGCGAGAGGCTAACCAACCGAGGAACATGAGGGTTTGGGTGGGATTGCCTTTTTCATAGTCAATGGTGACGCGATCGACCTCACTAAGGGCGCTGCGCCTTTCAGGGGGGTCAAAGGCTTCGGCGGTTAATTCTTGCCAAGAGGCTAGCCGTCGCCAGTTGAGATCGGCAAAGACCCTACCTTCGGCGAGGGTTTGACCCACTGCTTCTAATTCTGCTTCGGGTTCAGCAAAGGAACTCGAATCAATGATAATAATATCGCTGCTGTCTGCTAAACGTTGAAAGAGGTCTGACTCTGGGGCGGGGACAGCTTTCCACCAGAGAAACTTAGGAAGCTCACTGAGCATGAGTGCTGAAATCATTCCACCAATACGTTCTAGGGCTGCGGGAGTTCCTGTGAGGTTTATATACTCACAACAGACAAGGCTATTGCTGCCCTGCTTTTGAATGGGACAGTAAGCGGAGACTTGTGCAGAAACCCCTTCGTCTTCTCCTTGTGTGGGATAAAGGGTAATAATGCGACAGGGATTCGCTGCTGCGATCGCGTCTGTAATCTGATTTGGCTGTGCTTTTACTTCACTTTCATAAACCACCATTGAGAAGGTAGTAGCGCGAGTTGCGATCGTGCCATCAGCCCCACTGTTATTTTGCCAAATCTGGTTCAGTTCCGAGTCAATGTCATCAATGGAGATATCTTTGGGATGTTGTAACGAAACTAGGGGGGGAGATTGTGCTGTCATAATCATACTTCCTGAGATAATTGTTTTCTATAACCTGCGCCAACGCCTACCGTCAGCGTTGATCAAGGCTTCTGCTTTAGCTGGTTGCCAAGTTCCTGCTTCATATTGTGGCACTAAGGTCGGATCGCTAGCTTCATCCCACGCATAGAGGGCTGGACTGACCACCCGCCAGGCTTCTTCTACTTCATCCGATCGAGTAAAGAGGGTTTGATCGCCTAACATACAATCCAACAATAGGCGATTGTAAGCGTCTGCGGTTGCCATGCCAAAGGAAGACCCATAACTAAAGTCCATATCCACCGATCGCGTTCTGAGATCGGGTCCTGGCATTTTTGCCTCAAACCGCAAGGAAATCCCTTCATTGGGCTGAATCCGCATGGTTAACACATTAGGATTGGTTTGTTGCGCTGCGGATTGGAAAATTAACAGGGGGACTTCTCGAAACTGAATCGCGATCTCTGTTACTTTCTTAGGAAGACGCTTTCCAGTACGGATATAGAAGGGAACACCTTTCCAACGCCAATTATCGCAGAAGAGTTTTAACCCTGCAAACGTAGGCGTGGTAGAGTTTGGGTCAACGCCATTTTCTTCTCGATAACCCGGAACTGGTTTTCCTTTCATCCAACCCGCGCTATATTGTCCTCGAACCGCGCACTTATCCAAATTATTGGGGTCGCACAAATAAAAAGATTCTAGCGCCTTAGTCTTTTCGCTGCGAATACTGTTCGCATCTAAGGAATTGGGCGGTTCCATAGCCGTGAGAGCAACTAGCTGCATTAGGTGATTTTGTACCATATCCCGCAATGCGCCAGAGGTTTCGTAATAGCCAGCGCGGTCTTCTACGCCAACGGTTTCAGCAACTGTAATCTGGACATGATCCACAAATTGGCGATTCCAGAGGGGTTCAAAAATTGCATTAGCAAAACGGAACACTAACAAGTTTTGTACGGTTTCTTTTCCTAAATAATGGTCAATACGATAGACTTGGTTCTCATAGCAGACCTCCTGTACTGTCCGATTCAGAGACCTTGCTGAGGCTAAATCTTTTCCGAAGGGCTTTTCAATGACGAGGCGATGTTTTTTCGGGTCTTCTAGCATTCTTGCTTTTCCCAACTGCTGAATCGCTTCTGGGAAAAATTTTGGGGACACGGCTAAATAAAAAACCCGATTGCCTCTTGTTCCGCGTTTCCCGTCTAGTTCACAGAGAAAGGCTTTCAGTTTCTGGTAACTTTCCTCTTCATCCATGTTCCCAGAACAATAGTAAAGCCCTTGGGCGAAGTCTTTCCAGAGTTCTTCGTTCCCAATACCTGTAGAAAAGTCTTCCACGCCTTCGCGCATTTTCTCGCGAAAGTAGTCGTGACTCCAGTCTCTTCTGGCGACTCCCACAATGGTTAATTCTCCTGGCAGTCGATGTTCTTGTTTGAGTTGATAAAGGGCAGGAACGAGTTTGCGTTGGGTTAAGTCTCCAGATGCGCCAAAAATCACCAGAATGGCTGGTTCTGGTGTTCTTTCTTGTTGTAAGCCAATACGAAGGGGATTTTCTTTAAGGGTTACCATATCTGATTATTATTTGTTATTTTGAAAGACTAATGCCCCCAGGTTTGGGAATCCCCCCTAACTCCCCAGCATTGGGGGCTTGAGTGAATTAACTTTTTGCCCCCGACTCGCTGCTTTGAGGGCAAAATCAGGAGAACTCCCCCGATTTTGGGGGATTGAGGGGGCAAAGAAAGTTATCTTACACTGCGGTTAGTTGTTTGACTTTGCTGTCAAGGGAGGAGATGAGAGATTCGTAGGGTTTGACGAATTTGTCGATCCCTTCTTCGAGCAATTCAGCCATCACTTGGTCTAAGTCGATGTTGACATCGGGGCTTTTAAGGGTTTCCATCAGTTGGTAACAGGCTTCGATGTCGGTTTCAATGCGATCGCCTGGGTGACAGTGGTCGGCACAAGCCTCGATTGTGTCTGGGGGCATTGTATTAACGGTATTGCGACCGACTAATTCATCCACATACATCACATCGCTGTAGTCTGGGTTTTTGGAGCCTGTACTTGCCCAGAGGAGGCGTTGGAAGTGAGCGCCTTTAGCTTCTAGGGCTTTCCAGCGATCGCTGCTAAAGATTTTCTTGAACTCTTGATAAGCAATCTTGGCGTTGGCAATGGCGACTTTGCCTTTAATGGCTTCTAATTTTGCTTTAGTTGCTTCTTCGTCTTCTCCTTTAACTTTCTCGTCGATCATTTTGTCGATTTTGACATCAATGCGACTGAGGAAGAAACTGGCTACAGAAGCAATCTTACTGATGTCGTTGCCATCTTCGACCCGCTTTTCTAACCCGCGAATGTAAGCATTAGCGGTGTCGATGTAGCTTTGGACGGAGAAAAGGAGAGTCACATTAATATTGATGCCATCGCGGATGGCTGCTTCCACTGCGGGTAATCCTTCAGGGGTGCCAGGAATTTTAATCATGACGTTTTCCCGACCGATTTCTTGATAATAGCGACGGGCTTCGCTGAGGGTGCTTTCGGTGTCTTGGGCGATTGTTGGGGGGACTTCAATGCTGACATAGCCATCGAGTCCATTGGTTTCATCGTAGATGGGGCGAAGAATGTCGCAAGCCTCGCGGATGTCTTCAAAGACGAGGGATTCATAAATGGCTTGTACAGATTTCCCTGCTTTGCTTCCCGCTTCAATATCTGCGTCGTAGATTTGGTTGCCTGCGATCGCCTTTTCAAAGATGGTGGGATTAGAGGTAATTCCGTGAATGCCTCGTTCTTCGGTCAAGCGTTTCAGTTCACCAGAACGGATAATATCACGGCTGAGGTTATCCATCCAGATGCTTTGACCATATTCTTTTTCAATTTGTAGGATTAAATTTTGATCCGCTGCGGTCATAGTGATTCCTCCTTATGAGTTTTCTTGAATGTCAGCTTCAAATCTTTTGGCTTTTTAATGGAAAGATTCCACCAACTCGACATCTTTCGGACTGCCAATAATCAGAGGAGAACGAGCATGGAGTTTCTCAGGGATAACATCCATTAAGCGTTCTTTACCAGTGCTTGCTTTTCCACCCGCTTGTTCCACCAGAAACGCTAAGGGCAAGGACTCGTATAACAATCGTATCTTTCCTTCTGGTTTATTGACGGTGCCTGGATACAGAAATACGCCTCCTTGCTGAAGAATGCGGTGAAAATCTCCTACTAACGCCCCGCCATAACGAGCGCTATATCCTTCTTGGCGATGGACGTACTGCACATAGTTGCGGATGGGTTCTTCCCATTGCCAATAGTTTCCTTCATTGAGACTATAAACCGACCCCTTTTCTGGAATCTTCATGTTTTCTTCAGCAAGGATAAATTCTCCTAAACTGGGGTCTAGGGTAAAGGAGTGAACGCCATTTCCTAGGGAATAGACCAACATCGTGCTTGCACCATAAAGGATATACCCAGCAGCAATTTGCTTTTGTCCATTTTGTAACAAGTCGCTAGCGCTTTGATCTCTATCGTCCCCTTCCTGTTGACGGATGGCAAAGATTGACCCGACGCTTAAGTTGGTATCGATATTAGAAGACCCATCAATGGGGTCCATCAGAAGCGTATAACGTCCAATGGGGCAGTTTTCAGGGATATAGTAGGGTTCATCCATTTCCTCTGAGGCGAGGCGACAAACCAGACCACTTTCCTTAAATACCGAGATAAAAACGTCATTGGCGTAAACATCCATTTTCTTGACAGATTCCCCTTGAATGTTGGTTTCCCCTGTAAATCCGAGGACTCCTTCAATTAAACCCGCACGACTCAAGCGCCGTGAAATCAGTTTCCCTGCGAGGGCGATCCGATTCATCAAAGCGCTCAGGTCTTGGGCTTCTGGAGAAAATGTTGGGAATTGCTTTAAGACATGACGAGAGAGAGTGGTGCAATCTCGATCTAAAGCCTGAGATTGCGCGGGATTAACCATAGTTTTCTCCTTGGGTGGCGTTCAACGCAGTTATGGAGGATTATTCTTGGGGAGATTTCCTATTCCCAATCATAGAAACACTTTTGCTCACAGGCTTCTAACTTTAGACCAAATTTAGCTTTCAAAATTTAGCCTCCTCTTTTCCCTTCAAGTTTAAATAAGAATGATTAATCCCTCATGAGTCAAACCTAAAGCCTTGATTAAACTCACCCAGCAGAGGTGGCGGTTTTTTGCTGACTTTCTGGTGGTTTAGAGCGTTTTTTACTGGTGGCTTGTGCCTCGATCGGGGTCATCTGAATATGGTTAAATAGGGTGGTGACAAATGCAAATAGCAGGAAGGGTAAAGATAGCACTAAAATCAGCCCAACTGTTGCGAGGGCGTAGATTTGGCGCTCGCTGCTCCATAAAGCTAAGGCAGTCGCTAAACTGAGGAAAATGACAATGAGCCAGATAATAATCTGTCCGTAAATATCGCCAAAAGTCAGGGTGCATTTAAATTGATATTGTTGTAAGTCGTTCATCTTTATATTTTCTTAATCTTTTGGGGGCAAGATTCTTATCTCTAGTTTGATCAAAGTTTGTCGATCTTTGTTGTCTTTGAATAGATTTATTTTCATTTTTTAATATAGGTTTACAATTTTGACAAGTCAGAACTTACAAAAATGATCTGAATCAAATACAGAGTTGATCACTTAGGGGTCAACAAATATAGCACTACAAAATCAGGTTAGGACGTTCTTAAAAAGACTAGCGACCGAGACGGTCGCAC
>CAYXDG010000118.1:0-6940 GCA_964463655.1 uncultured Dactylococcopsis sp. | reverse complement strand
AATTAGTTGAATTGCTAAGAATCAATTAAAGTCGTCCTAGAAGGACGAGGCTTTAGACCCAATTTTTAGGTAAGCGCCCCCAAATCAGGCCATTGGGGGCAATAACAAGGGGTTTATGAAACTGCTGCTAAACCGCTATGTCTTAACAAGGGTTCAGTTTTCGGTTCTCGTCCCCGAAACTGTTTGAACACTTCCATCGGATGCACCGAACCCCCTAATCCTAAGACAGTATCACGGAACTGTTTGCCAACCTTTGCCAAAGCAGAATCATCCTCTAATCCCACTTCTTCAAAAGCAGCAAAAGCATCAGCACTGAGGACTTCTGCCCATTTATAGCTATAGTAGCCTGCTGCATAGCCTCCCGCAAAGATATGTCCAAAAGTGCATAAGAAAGCATCTTCAGGAAGAGGAGACATGACCGTGGTCGTCTTTGCAACGCGATCGCGCACTTGATGGGGGGTTTCGCCACTTTCAGGATTATAATGGGCATGGAGTTCGAGATCGAGGAAACTGAAGTACAGTTGACGCAACATCGCTGAACCGCTACGATAGTTCCGCGCTGCCAAAAGTTTCTGATAGTATTCTTCTGGCAAGGGTTCTCCAGTCTCGTAATGTTTCGCCATTGAGAACAGGGTAGGGCGATGATAGCACCAGTTTTCCATAAACTGACTGGGTAACTCAACCGCATCCCATTCCACATTATTAATCCCCGCAGCGCCAGGATAATCCACTTGGGTTAACATATGTTGTAAACCATGTCCAAACTCATGGAAAAGGGTTTCTACCTCTTCAAAGGTCATTAAGCTGGGTTGATTGTCCACAGGGGGAGTTTGATTGCATTGGAGATAAGCCACAGGTAAGCGAGTGCTTTCCTCTCCTGTAGAAGTTTTCATCTTGCGACGGTTGATACATTCATCCATCCACGCACCCCCACGCTTTTCTGCGGGACGAGAATAGGGATCGAGATAAAAATGCGCGATCGCGTTTCCCTCTTCGCTTAAAATACGAAAATAGCGGACATCTTCATGCCAAACAGGTGCTTCCCCATCGGCTGCAGTAATCGTCACCCCAAACAACTGTTGAGTGATGCGAAATAAGCCATTTAACACCTGTGACAAGGGGAAATAGGGACGCAACTCTTCGGCGTTAAAAGCAAACTTTTCTTCCCGTTGACGTTCCGCCCAAAAATTAATATCCCAATGTTTGAGATCATCTGCTTCTGGTGCGCCCTGACTCTTGGCAAAGGCTTTCAGTTCTTCCTGTTCAGACACCGCAGCATCATAACTCGCTTGACGCAACTCTTCCAATAACTTTTCTACTGCTTCTACACTGGGGGCCATTTTCCGCGCTAAACTCAAACGAGCATAGTTTTCAAAACCGAGAATATAGGCTTTCTCTTTTCGTAACGTTAGGATACGTTCAATGATCGATCGATTGTCCAACTTCCCGCTAGAAGCGCGAGTAATATACACCCGATAGACTTTTTCCCGCAAGTCTCGGCGCTGGCTATGTTTCAAGAAGGGAACAAAACTGGGAAAATCGAGAGTAATCACCCAGGGGCCATTTTCTGCTGTGGCGTTTTCGTCTCCCTCCTGACGGGCGGTTTGTGCGGCAAGATTGAGGGCGCTTTGGGGTAAACCCGCCACTTCTTCAGGGGTGGTCAGTTTCAGCTTAAAGGCCTTAGTCGCATCAAGGACATGATTGGAAAACTGAGTGGAGATATCCGCTAACTCCAGTTGAATGGCGTTAAAGCGTTCCTTGGTTTCTCCTTCTAAACCGACTCCAGACAGTTCCGCATCTTGCAAGGAAGACTGAACAATGCGCTGTTGTGCGGGGTCAAGACGATTCCATTCTTCGCTGTTGCGGATTGCCTTAAACGCTTCATAAATGGGTTTGCTTTGATTGAGTTTATTAATAAACTTGACCACTTCAGGTTGTACGGTTTCGTACGCTTCCCGCAGTTCCTCGCTATTTTTCACGCCCATAAGATGGCTAATGATTCCCCAACTCCACGTTAACCGTTCCTCGATCGCGGTGAGGGGTTCGACCACTCCTTCCCACGTGGGAGTAACTGTGTTTTCGAGGTGAGTGAGTTCGCTGTCGAGTTCAGCTAACAGTTGTTTGATTCCACTCACTACATGATGCGGTTGAATTTCAGGGAATGGGGGTAATCCTTCGCCAATGAGTAAGGGATTGGGTTTTGTGGCTGTACTTGTCATACGGCTATTAATCGCTCACTTGTTCTTTATTTTTCACGATAGCGCGATCGCGCTCCTCTGTCCGTCGAGTCGGGTTGATAACAGTTCGATCTTATCGCGTTTGAAAAATGTTTTGTACCATACGACGGTTGATCTTTCGGGTTGCCTGATCTAACTCTGTCACTTCCCCATCACTTAAACGCCAACCCAAAGCACCCATATTTTCTTGCACTTGTTGTTTATTTTTTGCCCCTGGAATGGGAATTGTTCCTTTAGAAATACACCAATTTAAAGCCACTTGCGATAATTTTTTTTCTCTAGATTGTGCGATCGCGTCTAACGTTTTTAAAACAGGCTGGATGCCTGGCAAAAGATAACGAAACAACAATCCTCTTACCCCTTTCGGAAATACCCCATTCCGATATTTTCCTGTTAATAAACCCAGCGTCAATGGACTATATGCAATTAGTTGAATCCCTAACTCATCACAGACTTCTTTTAAGCCTAATTCCTCTACAGGATAGGTGGATAATAAAGAATATTGCACTTGTAGGGTAACAATGGGAACGCCTCGCTGAGCAAATTTCTGATAGACTGTTTTTAGGCGTTTGGGGCCATAATTAGATAAGCCAACACCCCTGACTTCCCCCTGATCATAAAGGTCAGCCAGCCCATCTAAAAGGGCTTTTTCCTGCCAAGGGGCATAATTTGCCGTTGACCAGTGCATTTGAACGAGGTCGATCGATCTTCCTAGGCGATTGGCTGAAGCACGACCCGCAGCAATCATTGACTGACGAGTTAAGCGCCAAGGATACGCAGCCAGTTTTGTCGCCAGACAAATCTGATCTTTCCCTGTCCCTTGATACTCTCGGGTAAACTGTCCTAAGAGTTGTTCACTGCGCCCTTGGAGTTTTCCCGTCCCGTAAGAATCCCCCGTATCAAACAAGGTTACACCATTTTCAACACAGTCGTTAAATACTTCCTGTAGTTGTTGATCTCGACTCTGATCATACTCCCACAGCAGTTTATTTCCCCAAGCCCATGTGCCACATCCCATAACAGGGAGAGAGAGAGGTTGCTTGACTTTGATTTGTTCTTGTTTAACTGGCATAGTTTCCTATTTCATCATCAGCGACAAAGTAGGGTGAGCATTGCCCACCATCAAGGTCTCTTGACTTTTTCAGCAATTAACACCTCCTCCATCCTACATCTCACTAGGTAGTCGGTAGGGGAACAGGGAACACTTCGAGAAGGCTTCGGGCTTTGCTGAGGAATATCCCCCCCAAACCCCCCTTAGTTAAGGGGAGCTTACTAGAAGGCAGCGATCGCGCTTTGATTGAGGATTGTTCGGTAGCGCAATTTTTGAGTGAGAAAAGAGGGGGTTGATCACTGATCACTGATTGCGGATTCTACAGACTCCTCCATCGGCGCTGGTGCTAACATATCGCTGGGAAGAAAAATTCGCGCGCTCACCGCTAATAGCGCAACGGTGAAAGTTAAAATCACTAAAAAGGGCATGACGTAAGCACGAATAAATTGCATTGGTAAAATAACGGGTAGGATTTAGGATTTTTTAACCTTTCCTAGTTTAACAGAAGGCGATCGAGAAGTCCTTTTAAATTAGATGGGTAGCAGCTAAAATGATAAGTTAGGCTTATATTTTAACCAAAGGAGAGCATTAACTTTCCCTAACCTTGGGGGATTGAGGGAGGTAGCCCGATCGATCCTATAATAGTTAACACAATGAAACATTTTTAAGATCGCGCAGACCTTAAACGAGGAAGAAAAAACCTAATTATCATGGCAAAAATTGAAACCAGAACCGAGCCGATGGTGTTAAACATGGGACCACACCATCCCTCAATGCACGGCGTTCTTCGCCTCATCGTTACCCTCGACGGGGAAGATGTAGTTGATTGTGAACCCGTCATTGGTTATCTCCATCGGGGAATGGAAAAAATTGCAGAAAATCGCACCAACGTCATGTACGTTCCCTATGTAAGTCGTTGGGACTACGCTGCGGGAATGTTCAACGAAGCAATCACTGTTAACGCACCCGAACAACTGGCGGATATTGAAGTTCCCAAACGCGCTCAATATATCCGCGTCATCATGCTGGAATTAAACCGCATCGCTAACCATTTACTCTGGTTAGGGCCATTCTTAGCAGATGTCGGCGCACAAACACCCTTTTTCTACATTTTCCGCGAACGGGAATTAATTTACGACCTCTGGGAAGCAGCAAGTGGGTCACGGTTAATCAATAACAACTACTTCCGCGTCGGTGGAGTAGCGGTTGATTTACCTTATGGATGGTTGGATAAATGTCTTGACTTCTGCGATTATTTTGCAGAAAAAGTCGATGAATACGAAAAACTCATCACCAATAACCCCATCTTCCGTCGTCGTATAGAAGGAATTGGCGTGATTACCCGTGAAGAAGCGATTAATTGGGGATTATCTGGCCCAATGTTGCGGGGGTCTGGCGTAAAATGGGACTTACGGAAAGTTGACCATTACGAATGTTACGATGATTTTGATTGGGATATTCATTGGGAGACTGCTGGCGATTGTTTCGCCCGTTATATTGTCCGTGTCCGCGAAATGCGAGAATCCATTAAAATTATTCGTCAGGCTTGTGATGGCATCCCAGGCGGCCCCTATGAAAACCTAGAAGCGCGACGGATGGCCGAAGGGAAAAAATCTCAGTGGAATGATTTCGACTATCAATATATCGCCAAGAAAATGGCTCCCACCTTCAAAATTCCTGAAGGAGAACACTATGTTCGCCTTGAAAGTGGAAAAGGAGAATTAGGGATTTTCCTAGTGGGAAATGATAACGTCTTCCCTTGGCGTTGGAAAATTCGAGCGCCAGACTTTAATAACTTACAAATTCTCCCTCACCTTTTAAAAGGGATGAAAGTTGCTGATATTATGGCAATTTTAGGGAGTATTGACATCATTATGGGATCGGTCGATCGCTGATTCTTTTTCCTGTAACAAGTCTCCCCTTCCTAACTTTAGCGAAGGGGATTGTTTGAAAAGACTTTCACCATCAACTTAAAGCAAGTTCAACTGTTTAAGTATATCTTGACAAATCAAAATGAGTGTGCAGTGGAGAAATTTTTTCCTCTGGTTACTAATTCAGAAAATTAATTGCTAGGCTGTTTTTAGACCATAAATCAGGCTTGACGAATGATTACCAAAAATCCTGATCTCATTTCTCCTTCTCAATACACAGTACGTTGGCAAGAAAAGATCAAAAACATTCCTCAGTCCCAGTGGGATGCCTTAGCACTTCCTCTAGGGACTCCCTTTTTAGAATGGGAATGGTTAAACAATTTAGAGCAATCGGGGAGTGTTGCCCCCCGTCGAGGATGGCAACCCTGTCATCTAACCATCTCGAAAAATAACACATTAGTCGCTGCTGCTCCTTTGTATTTGAAGGGACATAGTTATGGGGAATTTGTCTTTGATCAACAATGGGCTAATCTCGCTTATCGCATTGGTGTGGAGTATTATCCGAAGCTCTTAGGGATGACTCCCTTTACCCCTGCTGTCGGTTATCGGTTCTTGATTAGTCCTGATGAAAACGAAACTTTAGTGACAGGAATCATGGTCAGAGCGATCGAGGAGTTTTGCGATCGCCAAGGAATTGCAGGGTGTCATTTTTTATTTATTGACCCTGACTGGAAACCGATTTTAGAACAATTTGGGTTTCGGGGATGGCGACATCACAGCTATATTTGGGAAAACTCTGATTTAAATAATTTTGAGGACTATTTAAAGCTGTTTAATGCGAACCAACGACGAAATATTAAACGGGAACGAAAAAAGGTAGAAAAAGCAGGATTAGAAATGAAAGTCCATACGGGAGAAGACATTCCCCATTGGATGTTTCCCTTAATTTATGAATTTTATAGCAGCACTTGCGACCAATTTTTTGGGATGAGTAAATATCTCAATCGTAAATTCTTTGAGAAACTTTATCCGAATTATGCACATCGTGTGGTGGTGTTTGCAGCTTATTCAGAAGACCGAAATCGTCCTGTGGGCTTATCCTTCTGTCTGCGAAAAGGGGAGAATCTTTACGGTCGTTATTGGGGATGTTTTCAAGAGTTTGATTGCTTGCATTTTGAAGCGTGTTATTATCAACCGATCGAATGGGCGATCGCTCAGGGAGTGCAAATGTTTGACCCTGGCGCTGGCGGTCGTCATAAGCGCCGACGCGGTTTTCCCGCCAAAGCCAATCATAGTTTACACCGTTTCTATCATCAACGAATGAGTCAAATTTTTAACGGCTATATTGATGAAATTAATGAGATGGAACAAGCAGAGATTGACGCAATTAATCAAGATTTACCCTTTACCAAAAAAGAGATTGACCTTGATCCGAATCGAGTCTAATTGACCTTGATCTGCGATCGTTTTCAGTTTATGGACTGGGGCGATCGCGCTTTAATTTTAGGGCGAACTGCCAACACTGATAGTAATGGATAGGAAGCGCTAAGCGATCGCGTCAGTGGCTTTGCGTAGTTCATTCCTAACACAGATATCAAAAAATGGCTATCTAAAATAAAGAGTTGAGAGTGATCTCCCAACTCTTAGGACAAGGGTTAGAGAACTTTAGCAGCGCGTAACCCAAAGTAAAGACCTAATGCTAAGACTGTATAGCCGATTAAGATACCGAGGTATGCAATTGCACCAGACATAGTTTTAAGCTCCTATTTTGATTATTTATA
>CAYXDG010000117.1:0-6944 GCA_964463655.1 uncultured Dactylococcopsis sp. | reverse complement strand
GTCAGGACTCCTCCTCCAATCCAGCGTAACCAGACGATGACAACTTTGAGTTCACCCACATCAGTTTTCAGTTCACCCATATCAGTTTTGATTTGTGAAACATCTGTTTCCAAATGACTGACGCGATCATCAAGGCGATCGAGTCGCTCTTCGATTTTACCGCTTTGTCGAGCATTACTGACTAATTGGTCAATTAGCTTCTCGATTAAAGCTGATTCCGTGTTACTTTCAGTTGTCATGTGTTTAGTTCCAAAATCAATGGTAAGATGAAATACCTAAATGTTCCCTAAAAATGGTGTCCGAAAAGCCCCCCTTTTCATCCTAGGGCTGTTTCCTTGTCTAACTTTAATGTTAGTTGAGACACATTATTTTAAACCACAAAGTTAACTAACTTTCCAGGTACCACAATTACTTTTTTGATCTCTTTTCCTTCCAGATAGCGTTGCGCTGCGTCCGACTCCCGCGCATACTTTTCTAACTCTTCTTTACTCGCACTCGCTGGGACTGGAATTGTTCCTCTGGTTTTCCCCTTAATTTGAATCACCAAATTGATCTCATCAACCGTTAACGCTTCTGGATCAGCTTCTAACCATTGTTGCTGATGAATTGAATCTTCATATCCCAAAGCGTGCCACAATTCTTCTGTGATATGAGGAGCAAAAGGCGCGAGTAATTTCACTAATGCTTCGATTCCTTCTTGATAAACAGGAGAATTTTTACATTTTGCGTCATTTAACGCATTATTCAGCTTCATCAATTCCGAAACTGCTGTATTAAACTGATAATCTCCCCCTAAGTCTTCAGAGATGGATTTAATGGCGGTATGAATAGCGCGGCGCAAATCTTTTTCTGCTTTAGAAAGGTCAGCATTTTGATCAATGACCGCATTTTGATCCACAAACTCCATCACCAACCGCCACACTTTATTCAGAAAGCGGAATTGTCCCTCAACGTCTGCGCTGTCCCATTCTAAATCTTTTTCAGGCGGTGCTTTAAACAAGATAAACATCCGCGCTGTATCCGCGCCATACTTCTCTAAAACTTCCAACGGGTCAACGCCATTATATTTCGATTTCGACATCTTCTCGAAGAAGACAGAAAGTTCATCCCCCGTGTTGGGGTCTTTCGGATCATCTGGGTTAACCGCTTGAGAGGGGATATATTTCCCCGTTTTGGGATTTTTATAAGTCATTCCCTGTACCATTCCCTGAGTAAGTAACCGTTGGAAAGGTTCATCACAGTTTAAAAGTCCTCTGTCTCGCAATACTTTCGTGAAGAAACGAGAATAAAGTAAATGCAGAATGGCGTGTTCAATTCCCCCAACATATTGATCCACTGGCATCCAATCGTTTACTTTATTTTTGTTAAAGGCTTCTTCTGGGTTGTTAGCATCGGTGTAACGGAGGAAATACCAAGAAGAATCAATAAAGGTGTCCATTGTATCGGTTTCTCGCTGCGCTGGTTCACCACAAGACGGACAAGGAACATTTAACCAGCTTTCTAGTTGCGTTAGAGGAGAACCACCGCGCCCTGTAAATTCTACATCTTCAGGGAGTTCTACGGGTAAGTCTTCATCGGGAACGGGAACTGCGCCACAACTGGGACAATGGATGATGGGAATGGGTGTGCCCCAGTAACGTTGTCGGGAAATCAACCAGTCTCGGAGACGATATTGGATTCTGGCTTTTCCCCAACCTTGCTTTTCCGCATAGTCGATGATGGCTTGTTTTCCTTCTACGGAGTTCATCCCGTCAAATTGACCTGAGTTAACAATTGTTCCAGCTTCGGTGTAGGCGTTTTCTAAGGTGGTGTTCGCTTCCTCTCCTTCGGGGACAACTACCTGTTTGATGGGAAGATTGTTTTGGGTGGCAAATTGGAAGTCACGGTGATCATGTGCGGGAACGCCCATCACGGCCCCTGTTCCGTATTCGTAGAGGACGTAATCGGCGATTAAAATGGGGATTTCTTCCCCTGTGAAGGGGTTAAGGGCTTTTCCTCCTGTGAGGATTCCCCGTTTCGGTTTATCTTCGGCGGTGCGTTCTTGTTCGCTTTCGTTGGTGACTTCTTGAATAAAGGCTTCTACGGCGGTTTTTTGGGCTGCTGTGGTGACTTTTGGGGTGAGGGGATGTTCGGGAGCGAGAACCACATAAGTTACGCCATAGACGGTATCAGGGCGAGTGGTGAAGACTCCGATTTTATTGTCCATCCCGATGATCGGAAATTCGAGATACGCACCAACAGATTTTCCGATCCAGTTTTCCTGCATTAGTTTAACTCGATCGGGCCACCCTGAGAGTTTGTCTAAATCGTTGAGGAGTTCTTCAGCATAGGCGGTAATTTTGAGAAACCACTGTTTAAGCAGTTTTCGTTCTACTTTCGCACCACTGCGCCAAGATTTGCCTTCTCCATCCACTTGTTCATTTGCTAAAACAGTTTGATCAATGGGGTCCCAGTTTACTGCTGATTCTTTCTGATAGGCTAATCCAGCTTGGAAAAATTGGAGGAATATCCATTGTGTCCATTTATAATAGTCTGGGGAACAGGTGGCGACTTCCCGACTCCAGTCGAGGGATAATCCTAATTGCTGGAGTTGCTGTTTCATCTGTTGGATGTTTTTCTGTGTCCATTGTGCTGGATGGATTCCGCGATCGATCGCTGCATTTTCAGCAGGTAAACCAAACGCATCCCATCCCATTGGATGTAACACCCGATAGCCTTGCATTCCCTTCCACCGCGCCATGACATCGGTTATTACATAGTTTCGCACGTGACCCATGTGCAGGTTTCCAGAGGGATAGGGAAACATGGAGAGGGCGTAGAATTTTGGCTTGTTGGGGTCTTCTTCAGCGCGATCGGCGTTATTATTTAACCATTCCTGTTGCCATTTGGGTTCGATTTCGGCGGGGCTATATCGGGATGCACTTGCCATAGTCTGCTACTTAATCTTTTAATCGCCAGCACCTTTCTATTCTAGAGCAATTTAGGCTGAGTGTTATTCTATTTGCCTTCGATGGATAAACTGGGATTCTGCCATTTTGATCAACTTTCCTTTTTGAACCACACGCTAAAAAAGGTTGGGAAGTAATTCTCTAACGGATGAACTAAGTGTGATAATATTTCTTTTGCGATCGAACAAAACTGAGCCAATCGTTACAATTTTCTCAGAGTGTTTACGAATATAATCTTGGGCGTGTTGGTTGACGGAAAACGCGATCGCGCTATAAACTTCTTGAACAATCGCTTCCCCATTCTCTAATTGTTTCAAATATTGAAGAGCATCTTCTGCGGTTTCACTGGCTAATACTTGCTGTAAAATTTCAGTTGATAGTCCTACTTTTGCTGCAAAAGCGGTTAGAATTTCTAGGCGAGCATCTGCTAGGTGATGATGGGTATGAAACACACCACCTGCGAGTTTAATCAGTTTACCATGATAGCCAAATAAAACTAATGATTTGACTTCTTCTTCTCCTGCAGCGACTAAGAGAGGACCCATCCAGTTTGCTGTTTTTATCAGTTGTTCAGGGTTAATTCCTTTCCTCCGAGCAAGATCTAAACCGTTTTCTCCCACACAAAAGATTAAGGTATCAAATTGCTTGGCTTTGGTTTTTAATTCTTGCTGAAATGCGCTGAGTTGACCGGGTGCGGTTAGGGGTTGAGAAATTCCTGTTGTTCCTAATAAGGATAATCCTTCAACGACACCGAAGGATTCATTAGATGTGCGCTTGGCTAACCGTTTTCCCTCTGGTAAAATAATTTTAACGATGACTTTTTGATGATCGTTAATGAAGGGTTTTAAATTCTCTGTTAAAACCTGTTTTGCGTAACGATAAATAGCTGCTTCTCCGTTGCGATTTAATTGTTTTCCCACCCCGTCTCCCCCTTCAATTGCGATCGCGTCTTCGTCTGGTTTTCTACTGCTTAAACTAACCAGGGCCCAAATTGGAGTATTTGCGGTTAAATCCAGGTTATCTCCTGGATCGCTACGAGTAATGGCGAGTGCTTTTCCTGTTTCTAATTGTGCGATTTGTTCCACTGGAATTGTCACTCGTTGCGGAGGGGTAATGAGGTCAATTTCGACGGTTTCTAAGGGTTGAGGAAATTGTAAATAGCGCACAGCAGCAACAGCAGAAGCAGTCGCAAAAACAGGTAAAGTATAGCCAGACCTCGGTTCGTTAGTCATGTTTTAATTCCTCATGTTTCAATGTTTCCTACAGAGTGATCCTTCCTCACCCCCTTCAATAAGGGAGGAATGAGGGAGTGGTGTGTCTCATAATTTTTGGGAGTGTATAATGTTTTCCTCCATGCCTTAAATTTATCAGGGACAATTATTCTTTTACAAGGTAAATTGGGAAAAGCGACGATGAAAGCGCTTATCAAAGTGATGTTTTTTCTGTTGGTTACAAGTGCGACACAAGGTGGGCATTGCCCACCCTACGATTACAGGACGATCGCGCTGAGTTGATTTTCAAACAGTTCTAACTGTTGTAAACAGCGATTAATTCCTTTCACTGCTTCGTTATATTGACTTACTTTTTCTACAATTTCTGCTTGTAGTTTTTTATTGTGTGCGATTTTTACTTCTGCTTCTTCAGCCAAGGTTTTTTCTAAGTTCGATCGCGCTTTCTCATACTGCTGTAAAATGGCTTCTGCTTGGTCATTCGCCATTGGTAACAAATTCTTTTTCAAGGTATTGCTAATGGTCTGACGGAAGTTACTGCGGATTGTTTTATTGACTTTTGGTTCAAAGTCTAACTTTAATAGTTGACGGATTGAAGGTTCAGCTTCTACCATGCTTTCTGCGTCATAACTTTGGGAGGTTTGCTGTAAGATTTGGCGGAATTGATAAATAGAAAATATTCCTTCATCATAGAAACGAGGACTTTCTCGCACGTAGCGATCGCATTCTGCTTGGGCTGCATTTTTGAGCGTGATGATTAAGGTTTGTTTGACAATTTCTAGTTTATTTTCAATCCCACTGTCATCTCCTAGCAGTCGATAAATTTGGCGATAATAGTCTTGATGGCGCACTTTTTCCAGTAAGCGTTTAAAGTAATTTTCAATGATAATCTCGGCGTTTTCTTCTAAGACTTTTTCCAATTTATTGGCGAGGTAATACAATGCTTCTACTAACACAGCAATTAAAGGCGCTGTGGAATTGTTAGGATGGCTATGAGTAGCGAGACTATACGCATCTCGTACAGAAAAAGTGTTTAATAATTCATCAAGACGGCTCATCATTCGCGCTTGTAATTTGGTAAAATCAGACTCAAAGCTGTTATCATTGTTAACAATTACTTGGTTGACTTCTTCAGAGAAATGCGATCGGAATTGTTCCCCAACGGCTTTTAATTGCTGATTCAGTTGTTGCAATTCTTGCGCTTTCATGGATTCAATCTCTTGCGGTTGGCTGATTACTTCTCGATAAAGTGCTTTCCAATGTTCTGACAGTTGGGTACAAAGTTCTTCTAAGTCATCTGCTAAAGTAACAAACAGTTGAGGACGTTTTTCTTCGGTTAGATAGCGTGCGATCGCGCTGCGAAATTCCTCAATTCCACTGTCTTCAATGAGTTGATTAATGATTGAATTTCCCCACTCTGTTAAAATGCGAATATAGTTTTGATTTGGGCTTTCATAACCATGAACAGAGATGCGGAAAACACTGTTGGTCAACTTCCCAGAGTTCGCACAATAATTGTTAAATTCACTAACAAATTGCGGGGTGTCTTCTTGTCCCCCTAATGTTCTCACACCATCCGAAAAAATGGAGTCTAAACCAAAGCGATCGCCCTCGTTGGTTTGTTTTACTTGGCTTCCATAAAACCCTAATAATGCACTGGTTTTATAAACGCGATCGCTGTCCGAAAATTGTTCTGAAAGTAAGCTGTCTAACCGTTGGCGCAGTTGAGCATTATACCAAGTTTCATCAATGCGATTAAAGACATAAAAAACGCGATCGCGCACTCCCGGATTTGCTTTAATTAACTCTAACAGTTCCGTTTCTTCGGTTGTCATTTCTCCCGATGATGCGGGTTTCAAAACACAGACAACTGCTGAGGTATCAGGGTCTTTAATCTTATCGTAAGTTAAAGCGCGATCGCGTTCTACTGGCGCATCAATACCCGGGGTATCGATAATAACATTTCCATCGGCTAAAAGGAGATGATGACAATAATATTCCAAGCGTTTCAAGACAGCACTATTACTTCCCCGACGCGCATAATTCGCAGCTTCAGTGAGGTTGAAAAAGTTAAACTCTCGCATGGGGTAAGTCTTGTTTTCCTTCTCTCCAATGCGTTCAATATTTTTCTGATATCCTTGTAAAAGCAGAGAAAGAGCTTTTGCTTGTTTCGCACGTTCAGACCGTCCTTCTCCGCCTTCATCTTGAATGATAATTGTACAACCTTCTTGAATGTCTCCAATCAGTTCTCGATTTTCGAGATTTTCCTTAGTTAAAGAATCAAAATCAAGATAAGAACACAAAACATTGGCTTGTTCTAAAATCTCGGCTTGAGAAAGAAAGGTGAGAATGACTTTTTCTTCCTCTGCTTCGGCGTACTCGATCGAGCATTCAGTTCCTGTAGCGTGTCCTTCTGCACTATACAGCAATTCTCGCTCTAATAGCGCATTAATCAGCATTGATTTTCCCGCACTAAACGCCCCCGCAAACACAATATAAAACTTGGGTGCGAGAACTTTTTTCAAACCAGCTTCGACGGGGATGGTTTTGGGTTTGTGGGTAAGATTGTTTTCCTGTCGGATGAGGTCTAAAATTGTGTTGACCTGATCTGATAATTCTGAACAATGTTGAGGAAGTTTTGTCATGGCTTTAGGTTGATCTAAAGTTTATTTAATTTTACTCCCAAAACAGCATCAATCCTTATTATTTATCCCGTTCTGAGGAACTTATACAAATCTAGACAGGTTTTTGAGAAACCTTACTATAC
>CAYXDG010000116.1:0-7233 GCA_964463655.1 uncultured Dactylococcopsis sp. | reverse complement strand
GTGAAACGAGACATCGGTAAAAAGATTATGATTGAAGTTAAAAATCAGTTGACTATCACTCGCTCTCAAGAGGAACTAGATTCAATTTTACAAGAGAAAGTCATCATTAAAGCGAATAATAAATTGCTCGTCCCTGTCAAAGAAAATACGTCGCAATCTCTAGAATTTGTAGAAGAATTAGTACAACAAGCTCTGTTCGATACATCTCCTAAACTGGAAAGAAAATTAAAGGAAGAAAACTGGAAAGAGGCTGAAAAAATTACATTTAATTTTATTTTACAAATGATTGAGTTTCCTAAACAACAAAATGTTCAAGATGAAAGCATTACAGATTTTGATCGCCACATTATAGAAACGATTAATCAACATTGGCATCAATTTCATTTTTCCATTTTGAAAAAACTTGATCAGTTATGGCGAAAATATAGCCAAGACAAGTATGGCTTAACCTTTCAGCAAGGAACGTATCAAAACACAGCTAATCACTACTTAGCTAGTTGGTATAAAGTCGGTGTAGATCGTCAACAAGATGATCAACTATTTTTCCCTTTATACAGTCGATTTCATCTTCTTAAGTTAAAACCACAAGTGAATTTAAAGTTACAAAATGAACTACTCAAAATAAAAAAAGATTGGGAAAAAGTACAGCAAGACCATAATGAAATAATGAATCAAGTAATAAATTTACAACAAGAAACTTTGCAATATATCAAGCAAGGAAATAAAAAGTTAGTTGAAATAGCTAACTTAACTCAGCAAAATTATCGTAAGGAAGCTAAGAAAAAACAAAACGAGTTAGAGAAAATGGTAAAATTAACGGAAAAACTATTCTCTGAGTAATTTACTAATTCAACTAGCACCAAAAGATTTAATCAAAATTCAATCAAATGAGGAGACAATAATGAATACTAATCAAAATTCCGAATTTACAGTTAACGAAATCAGCCAACGCTTTCAAGCCAACCTGACTCAATTTGAACAATTTCTCTCTAGTCAAGACAATGAACAAATCAAAGCTATTCAACAAGAGTTACGTCAAAACTTAGATCAATACTACCAGAATGGCATTCTAACAATTGCCTTTATCGGACAATATAGCGCAGGAAAATCTACTATTATTTCTGCATTAACTGGAAGACGAGATATTTACATCGACGCAGATATCGCCACCGACACCACAACACATTATGATTGGAATGGAATTAAAATAATTGATACCCCTGGACTTTATACCGATCGAACAGAACATGATAAAATCACTTATGATGCGATCGAAAAAGCAGATTTATTAGTTTTCTGTTTAACCAGCAATCTCTTTGATAATATCACTGCGGATAACTTCAAAAAACTCGCCTACGAGCAAAAGTATGCTGGGAAAATGATGTTAGTGATTAACAAAATGTCACAATCATCAGGAGATGAACAGGAGTTAATCACGAATTATAAAGATAGCCTAGCTAAAGGGTTAGCACCTTATTCTCTCGATGCGTTTCCACTATTATTTATAGACGCTAAAGACTACTGTGAAGGAATTGATGAAAACGAAGAATTTCTAATTGAAATTAGTCGCTTTCCTGAATTTATTGAACAATTAAACGATTTCATTAAGCAACGACAAATTATGGCGCGTCTTGATACACCTGTTCGCATTGCACTTTCGAGTTTGAATAAAACTGAATCAGCAATACAACGGTATGATGATGAAGATAGTGCTTATTTAGAATTAGTTAATCGTTGTGTAATTAAAGTAGAAAAAGAAAGAACTCGTTTTCGCACTGAAATAGAAGGAATTGCGCTTGATCTCTACTCAGAAGTGCAACGAGAAGCTAACCCTTTACTTAATAAACTAGGGAATGTTGAAAGTGAACAAGAATGGAATGATTTAGGTAATAAAGCAGATCAGAATATAGAAAAACACTGTCAATCAGCACAGGAACAAGTAGAGAAAGTTGCTAATCAAGCACAGATTTCTCTCATGGAATCTCTGGAAGAAATTTTACAAGGTAACCTAGCACAAACCTTGATTCAACGTCTAGAAAATAATAAAAAAGTATCAGCTAAACAAGTTAACCAGAATAGTTCGCAGTGGACAAGTAAACTTAAAAACCTCCTAGAATTAGGTGATTTTGTCAGTGGTACATTATCGAATGCTGCTAAAAATGCAACACCATTAGTGGGCGCAAATGGTTTTCTTAAAGCTGGTAACGTTGCTGGTAGTGGTCTTCATCAGGGAGTTTACCAAATTGGTAAGTTTCTAGGAGTTAATTTCAAACCTTGGGGTGCAGTTAACTTGGCTAAAGGCTTAGGGAATGTTGCTAAAGCTGCTGGACCTTTTTTAGCTATTGGTGCATTATTCATAGATATTAATCAAAGTAATGAAGAAGAAAAACAAAGTGAGGAACTTTCTAAAGCTCGGAAAGAAATCAATAGTCAGTTTATCGAATTAGCTCAACAATTACAAACCCAACTGGAAAGCATTGGGCGAGAAGTAGAGAAACAACTCTATGATGAGACAGCAGAAAAAATTGAACAAATGCGAGAAGCCTATTATGAAAATATCAATAAAAACAAAGAACAGATGCAAGCATTAAAACAATTACGCCAAGAGTTTAATGCTATTCTCTCCGAAATTAATTCATCTTTGGGCTAACACCATTTTGAACAATTGGCACGCTCATTGTAGGGTTTGCCTTGCCCATCCTACTTTGAGTAATTAGGGTGTAGGCTGGACTCTCGGTAACGAAACCCAACATCAATTTATTTTCTATCTAAGCTACTATACATTTGAATTGGGTATTAGCAGCGATCGAGACGATCGCACTACGGTCATTTCCTCACGATTGGTATTGTCGTTTAAATGCGTGACAGCTTACTGAAGGTTTGGTAACCTCATGCAAGGTACTTAACCTTTTATTAGTTTAGTCTTAACCTTAAATTATAGAAACTCAATTACAGTCTAAGGAGGAGTGTACAAGTTTCAAAAAAAGTTAAAGATGGCTAAACCAACTCGACGTAAGTTTTTATGGTATTCCGCTGCTGCCGGTTTTAGTACCCTGATTCTAGGCAATTGGCAAAAAGCCTCTGTCGCCCAAGCCAACTGTTCTCGCCCGCCGAAAATGGACAGCCGTTTCTGTGATGAAAATGGCGATTTAGTAGCAGATACCCCGAGTAACCCCATTGATCCGAGAACCCTCGTTTTTGCTTATACCCCTGTGGAAGACCCCGCCGTGTATAGAGATGTTTGGGCTGGCTTTTTAGACCACATGAGACAAGTGACTGGAAAACGGATACAATTCTTTGCAGTTGATTCCAATGCTGCTCAATTAGAGGCGATGCGGGCTGGTCGTCTTCATGTGGCAGGATTTAATACAGGAAGTGTTCCTTTTGCGGTTAACTTTGCTGGGTTCGTTCCCTTTACCATGATGGCAGCAGCAGACGGGAGTTATGGCTATGAAATGGAAATTATTGTTCCCGCCAGTAGTTCGATTCAAAGCGTAGAACAACTCAAGGGAAAAGAAATTGCTTTCACTTCCCCCACTTCCAATTCTGGGTTTAAAGCGCCTTCTGCTTTACTGAAATCAGAGTTCAACATGGAGAAAGATCAAGACTATTCTTCCACGTTTTCTGGGTCTCACGAAAACTCAATTTTAGGCGTTTATAATGACGATTACACCGCAGCCTCAGTCGCCAACTCTGTTTTATCTCGCATGACAGCGCGAGGCGTTGTGGATCGTAATGACCTTAGAACTATTTATAAATCCCAAACATTCCCCACCACTGCTTACGGATATGTTTACAATCTAGAACCACAATTGGCGGAAAAAATTAAGCAAGCCTTCCGTACTTTTGACTGGGAAGGAAGCAAACTCAAAGAAGAATTTAGCAAGTCTGGAGAAGCGCAGTTTGTTCCCATCACCTATCAGAAAGAATGGGAAGTGATTCGCAAAATTGACGATGCTTTAGGCACGAATTACGCTAACCCGTAAGCTCCTATGACCACAGAAAACACGCTCTTACAATTACAAGGGTTAAGTAAAGCCTATCGTAGCAGCGATCGCGAAGCGTCTTCGGAAGAGAATCGCGCCCTCAAAGACATTAACTTGTGTCTCCCTCAAGGACAAGTTCTCGCCCTAATTGGTCCCTCTGGGGCGGGAAAAAGCACCCTGATCCGTTGCATCAACCGTTTAGTTGAACCCACAACAGGGAAAGTCTGGCTTCATGACCAAGACATCACAGGGTTATCCAAAAAGGGGTTACGACGAGTTCGGCGCAAAATGGGCATGATCTTCCAAGAATATGCCCTTGTGGAACGGTTAACGGTGATGGAAAATGTCTTGTCGGGTCAATTGGGTTATGTGGGCTTTTGGCAAAGTTGGTGGCGAAAGTTTCCTCAAAAAACCATTAATGAAGCCTTCCGACTGCTCGATCGCGTTGGCTTATCAGATTTCCCCGATCAACGGGCTGACGCGCTTTCTGGGGGACAACGACAACGAGTCGGAATTGCTCGCGCTTTACTACAAAACCCAGAATTACTGTTAGTGGATGAACCCACCGCCAGTTTAGACCCCAAAACCGCCCGCCAAATTATGCGGTTAATTACAGAATTAGCCCAAGAGCGAGGCTTAGGAGTCATTATCAATATCCATGACGTACAGCTTGCTCAACGGTTTGCCCAGCGAATTGTGGGCTTAAATCAGGGTAGTATTGTTTATGATGGCTCTCCCGATGGCTTAGATGCTACCACCCTAACCGATATTTATGGGGAAGAAGATTGGAACGCCTCACAGGAGGTGGAAGTATCATGAAAGAGCGTTCTTGGTCACCGCCTCCTTTAATTGCTAATCACCTCTTGCGCTGGGGGCTGTTCTTAGGAATTATCGTGTATTTGTTCCTTGCTCTCAGTACCTTAGAAATAGATGTGGGACGAGTAACACAGGGCATCAGTCGCAGTGCGAGGTTATTCTCAGGATTTTTGCAGCCTGATTTTGTCTCACGGGGACGAGATATTTTAGAAGGGATTCTGGAAAGTTTGACCATGACAGTGGTGGCGACCGTGGTTGGGGTCATTCTTTCCATTCCAGTCGGCTTAGGCGCAGCCCGAAATTTGTCCCCGTTACCCGTTTATCTATTCTGTCGCGGGTTAGTCACCATTTCTCGCACCTTTCAAGAGGTGATTATTGCGATTTTATTTGTGGTGATGGTGGGATTTGGTCCGTTAGCAGGGATGCTCACCCTCAGCTTTACCACCATTGGCTTTTTAGGAAAGTTATTAGCAGAAGATATTGAGGAAATCGATCGCGCTCAAGTGGAGGCAATTCGAGCCACTGGGGCGAGTTGGTCACAGGTGATTATCTATGGGGTGTTACCGCAAGTGACCCCCCGTTTAGTGGGTTTAAGTGCCTATCGCTTTGACATTAATCTCCGAGAGTCTTCGGTGGTGGGAGTTGTGGGTGCAGGGGGAATTGGCGATACGTTACAAACGTCTTTTAGTCGTTATGATTACAGCACCTCTGCTGCGATTTTAATCGTGATTATTGTCTTGGTGATGGCGACGGAAATTGCATCAGGTTGGATTCGGAAGAGGTTACAGTAATGCCAGTAAAAGCGTTAGAAGAAGGTAAAGTTTGGCAAAAACGGACTCGCGCTGCTGAGTTGATCCGCTGGTTTGTGGGCTTTGTGGCGATTATTGTCGTGTTTATCTGTTGGAAAGTGATTTCTGATGCAACAATTTGGGTTTTTGTCATTGATGCGCCAAAACAAGCAGGGGATATGATTTCTCGGATGTTTCCTCCCCGTTGGTCTTATTTAAATCAGTTGTGGAGTCCGCTTTGGGATACGATTAATATTGCCACTTTAGGAACAGTGATTGGGGTGAGTATTGCGTTTACAGTGTCTTTTTTTGCTGCTAGAAATACCACTCCTCATCCGATTTTACGATCAATTGCGCTGTTAATTATTGTCGTTTCGCGATCGGTTAATTCTTTAATTTGGGGCTTATTATTAGTCGCGATTATTGGCCCTGGGGTTTTAGCAGGGGTGATCGCAATTGGGTTACGCTCGATCGGGTTTGTGGGGAAATTATTTTACGAATCCATCGAAGAAATTGAAATTGAACCCGTAGAAGCGATTACAGCCACTGGCGCAAGCCAAGGACAAGTTTTAACTTATGGTATCTTACCCCAAGTTTTACCCTCATTTGTGGGAATATCTGTGTTTCGGTGGGATATTAATATTCGAGAATCAACTGTTATCGGGTTAGTGGGTGCGGGGGGAATTGGTATTAATTTAGATGCTTCCATTAGTGCCTTAAAGTGGTCACAAGCTAGCGTTATTTTTATCGTCATCTTTATCATGGTTTTAGTGAGTGAGTCCGTTTCAGCAACCATTCGGAACAAAATGATTTAACTTAGAAGTTAGGCATTAACAAATAAAGCAGTGCCTTGGGAAAAGGAGGCTAAGGTAATGACTATGCAAAGCATCTCTAATCAATCTCAACTCTTCACTTTAGAGGAGTTTCTTGCTTATGACAACGGCAGTGATCAACGCTATGAACTGGTCAATGGAGAATTAATTTTAATGCCACCTGAAACGCAAGGGAATCTGCAAATTGCTAAATATTTGTTGTTTGAATTGGCGAAATATCTACCTTTGCAATTAATTGCTTTAGGAACAGAATTGGAAGTGACTGGAAAACGCAGTTCTTGTCGTGTTCCTGATCTCCTTATCCACACAGAACAATCTTTGGCAGCTTTACCAAAAGAGCGGCGAGCAACAATTACCCGTGATATGCCGCCGCCTGCTTTAGTCGTAGAAGTTGTTTTCCCAAGACAAGAAAGTAGAGACCGTGATTACCGTTATAAACATACTGAGTACGCAGCGCGAGGGATTACCGAATACTGGATTATCGATCGCGAAGCGGAAAAAGTAACTGTCTGTCTTTGGGTTAACGGCAAGTATGAGGATACGATTTACACAGGAGACACTCCCCTGAAATCAACTGTAATTCCAGAGTTTAACCTCAGCGCTAGTCAAATTTTACGCTTTGCCGATAATTAAAAAGCAAAAGTGGTGTGGAAGCCATAGTCATAAGTTTGCGTCGATAAGGACAAACGTGAGATTCAGGGGACACGACGATGCTAATTTAGAATCAAACCAGTTTAGTTAGGGATCAACTCTTAACAAATTGAACATAAATATGGAAACCGTCTTAAATCTAGAACCAATTGCTAATCT
>CAYXDG010000115.1:0-7472 GCA_964463655.1 uncultured Dactylococcopsis sp. | reverse complement strand
TGGGTAGCAGTTTCCAGTGAAGCGTCAACCCACCAAAAGAGCAAACAATTAAGTTTGTTCTAGTAGGAATCTCCGCCTTTTAGGGCGGAGAGGATGTCAATAAATGGCAATTAGTCCAGCAACGCATCTTTGAGATAGTCTAAAACACTAACTCCTGTGAAGAAAATTCCTAACACCACAATCAACGCCAATAAACAAAAGGTTAAACCAACCAAACAGATTGCCCCATCATCTTCTTGTAAGCCAAAGCCAATCATAAAAATCCCAATTGCTGGGAGAGTGTTGGTGCCTGGAATCGGAATCATCATGGAAATAGACATCAGCGCGATCGCGATTCCTAAAACAATCCGTCCCCCAAAACTGGTACAAATATAACTTAATCGCGGACGAGAAAAAGTTTCCAATCGTTGCAACCAAGGAGTTCCTTTGATGACAAATCCTTGGACAGTTTTCAATTTTAACTGATGGGTTTTCACTCGTTGCGGAAACCAAGGTTGTTTTGCCCCGATCATCATCTGACTCGCCAACAAAAACATCACAATACCGAAAGGAATGGAATATCCTGGTGCTGGAATGGGGAGAGCAGAAGGGAGGGACAAAATGACAAACAGAAAGCCAAAAACTCGCTCTTGTGCAATCTCTAAGAAGTCAGACAGTTGAATGTCATCTTGGCGCTCTTCCTCACAAAAATAGCGCTGCAATTCACTGGATAGTTTTGCCATTAATTTGTTGTTTGTTGTTTGTTGTCAATACAGTCTCCGTAAAATATAGTCGGCTAATTCTCGTAGAGCCTGAGTTGATTCAGAATCTTCTAGTGCTTGGTCTAATTCTTCCACTGCTAGTTTACTATGATGGGCTGCAAGTTCGCGAGTGCGATCGATGCCCTTGCTTTCTTTGACAAGCGCGATCGCACGGTCTAATTCTCCTTCTCCTGTAAATTCATTTTCCACTAGGGCTTTTAATTCTGGCTTTTCTTCAAACGCATACAACACAGGTGCTGTTAAATTACCACTTTTGAGGTCAGAGCAAGCGGGTTTCCCTAACACTTCGCTAGTCGCTGTAAAATCAAGGATATCATCGACAATCTGGAAAGCGAGTCCCAAATTGCGTCCATAGTTATAAAGGCGATCGCAGACTTCTTCGGAAGCACCACTCAAGACTCCCGCCGCTTTAACGCTATTAGCCATCAGAGAAGCGGTCTTGTAATAACTTTTTTCCAGATAATCCGTAATTGATAAATTCACATCAAACTGACTTAATCCCTGACGAATTTCTCCTTCTGCAAAATCGCGAATCACCTCAGAGAGGAGTTTAACCACCGCGAGGTTGTCTAAATTGGCTAAATACCAAGATGACTGAGCAAATAAAAAGTCTCCCGCGAGCACAGCAATGCGATTGCCAAAAACACTATTCACAGTCGCCACATTACGGCGGGTTTCTGAGTCATCCACCACATCATCATGCACCAAACTAGCTGTATGGATCATTTCTGTGATTTCTGCTAAACGTCGGTGATAAGATGTTAAATCTTGTTCTACCATTGTTGCTCTCGAAGCCAAGAGAACAATTGCTGGGCGTAAGCGTTTGCCCCCAGCGCCAAATAAATGTTCTGCTGCTGCGCCAAGGATGGGATGACGGGCTCCAACAAGCTGTTTTAAATTATCGGTCAATAAGCGTAAGTCTTCATCGACGGGAGCAAAGAGGGATGTTACAGAGGTCATTAGGAGACTATAAGTTTGGCGTACTTTAGATAAAAGTTTACATATCTTTATAACAATTTTAATCGAACCATCACTGAGATGAAAACTCTCTTGAGAGAAAATTGCTGACCTGTTATCATCCGTTCAGTTTGTCATGGTGGGCTTTGCCCACCCTACTTTATCATGCTAAGTGATCAAAATGGCATCAGAAACGCTATAAAGCTCCTGCTGCAGTGTGGTCAAAAATTCCCCCTGTTAGATGGCTGGTAATATTAATCGCTTGCAGTACAGGAGCGCTATCCTTTCCATCAGGATAATCAATGACACTTACCGCCCCATTTCCTTGTTTAACATTCCAAAAATTACTCTGAGAAAGTCCTAATAATGAACAAAGAATGACTTTATTAATGGCATCATGAGCAACGACAATTCCTGTTTTTAGTGTTTCAGAAGATTCGGCTTTTTCAGCAACAATTTCTTGCCAACATCCCACAGCACGATCCCAAACCTGTTGTAAGTTTTCTCCCTCTGGCATTTGCACTAATTCTGGGTTTTCTTGCCATTGTCTCAGTAATTCAGGATACTCAGTTTGAATTTCTGGTTTTAACTTTCCTTCCCATTTTCCATGACTAATCTCTAGCAGCTTCTCTTTAATTTCTAAGGTGAGATTATCCTGATATGATAAGATAATCTCTGCGGTTTCTTTTGGGCGTAACATCGGACTAGAAATGGCAAAGTCTAAAGGGGTTTCTTTCAGAAATTCTGCTGCTTTTCGACCTTGTTCTTTTCCTGTTTCATTGAGAGGAATATCGATGTTTCCTTGAAAGCGAGACTCTTTATTCCAGTCTGTCTCACCGTGACGAATTAACAATAACCTGACTCCTTTTTCTTGGCGGGGAGAGGGTAAGGTTGTTCCTAAATGAGAGATTTGATTGAGAGATTCTAATTCAACCGACTCTTCCCAACTGCCTTTAAAGTTCAGGACATTGATACAACAATTGGATTGTTGGATTGAATGATAAAGAGCAGGGGGAATCCCGATCGCGCTACTAATTAAACAACGATTAATTCCGTTATGTGCAACAATAACAATGGTGCCGTCGTGTTTAGAAATGACACTTTTCCAGAAACTTTGTGCTTGTTCATAAAGCGATAAAACAGGATAATGTTTTTGTTCGCCAACGGTCATATAAAATTCATGAGGACGAGTTTTCCAAGTTTGATAATCTTCGGGAAACTGGCTAACTACTTCGTCTTTTTTCATCTCTTCCCATAAAGGGAGATCGACTTCTTTTAATAAATCAGAAACTTCTAAAGGAGGAGCAACATCAAAGCAATTATGAATAATCTCTGCTGTTTCCTTGGCTCTTTGCAGGGGACTACAATAAAAAGCAGCTACTTTGAGTTGACGCAACACCCTCCCAACTTGCTGCGCGTCTGCGCGACCCTTCTCCGTTAAAACTGATTTATCACAACGTCCCTGAATGATATGTTCTACGTTATAGGTACTTTGTCCATGACGGACGATTACAACCTTGGTTGTCACTCTTCCTCCTCCAATGACTAAACGAGCTTATTGTACTATAGCGATCGAGGATCGGATCGCAAAATCTGTTTAAGATCAAAGCCTAATTTTTTCTCAAGACTGTCAAAAGTTTAGTAAAATCAGAGGGAAGTGGCGCGATCGCGCTCAGGGTTTCTCCTGTCACTGGATGAATCAAGCCTAATTTTCTCGCGTGCAGCACTTGTCCTGATAAGTTCACGCCTAAAGCGTGACCCGAACTATAAAGCGGATCACCGACAATGGGATGTTTCATCGCAGCACAATGAACGCGAATCTGATGGGTGCGTCCTGTTTCCAATTGAAAGGCGAGTAGGCTATAATTGCCCAAGCGTTCCAGAAGTTGCCAGTGGGTAATGGCGTTTCTTCCGCCATTTTCGGCGACTGCCATTTTTTTGCGATCGACGCGATGACGACCAATGGGGAGATTAATCGTTCCCTGTTCCCCCTTTGGCACGCCATAGACCAGCCCTAAATACTCTCTCTGGGCTGTTTTATCCTGAATCTGTTTTTGCAGGTGTTGATGGGCAAAATCGGTCTTAGCTACTGCGATCGCGCCACTGGTATCTTTATCAAGACGATGGACAATGCCAGGGCGCTCTACGCCCCCAATTCCTGCTAAATTATGACAATGAGCCAGCAGCGCATTGACTAATGTTCCTGTTTCATTCCCAGGCGCTGGATGGACGACTAACCCCGCAGGTTTATTAATAATAATTAGATGCTCATCTTCGTATAGAATATCAAGGGGAATGGCTTCTGGTTCGATGGTTAAAGGTTGTAAGGCAGGAATAGACAGGACAATACAATCTCCCTGATGTACTTGCTGTTTTTTATCTTTGCAAATCAAGCCATTAACTCGAACGTTTTCCTGTTCAATGAGTTTTTGTAGCCGAGAACGAGAAAACTCAGGGAAATATTGAGCTAAAGCGCGATCGAGCCGTTGTTTTCCCTGAGTGATCGTTACTTGTTGAGGGTTGGCTGAAGGTAATACCATGTTAACTATTCTTAGCTCTTACCAAAGTAAAATCCTACAGCAGTACCGACCAATCCAGATTGAGTTGTTACGACTAAAGTCAAGATATCTCGCGTGAAATCTTCTTTCGTGTTACTTTCACTGAAAACAAGAGTGGCGGCCGCTATTAAGAGAGAAAATACACTACTCGCCCCAAAAACAATGATCAACCATCCTGCAAGTTGTGATCTGGTTTGTTCTTGAGCTTGAACTACATTAAAACTCGGAGAAATATCACCTCCAGGGTCTTCTAGGTCTTCAACCGAGATCGATAATCCCTCTTCAGTATCTTCATCAAAGCGATCGATGTCTTCTTGACTTTCCATTATTTGAATACCAATTCCTTCAGATTACCATCTTCCTCTTGCAGTAGCACCTTTGCACCATTTTTTACTGCTTTGCGAAGATAAACCTCTGTTCCGATCGACTGTCGCAATGCTTCTGTTAACGTGATTCCTCTTTCTTTGGCGATCGATTCCAAAGCCTCAACAGTGGTGTCAGCTAGTCTGAAGTTATATTTCTTTTTCGATTCTCTCATTTCTACAACCTCTCTTTTTTCAATGTACTTCCTTTGTACGTACATTTACTATATCATAAGCAGAAAGCATCAATTCGCAGATCAGGATAAAGGTAACAACAGAAGTTTGTCAAGCCCTAATACTAATTGATCGGACTTCGTTTTAAGTTCGCGCTTCACCCCCACCTACTTCTTTGAGGTGGGGGAATTCTCGCTCACGTCAGTTAAAAATTTCTAGTCAGTGAAGATGCGATCGAGATTCTTTGAATTCTCAATTGTCAATTGTTTGTACCAGTGTACTCCTTTTCTTTGGCTTCTTCAGCCGATTCTCTTTTCATGGCTCGTTCTAATCGGAGTTTGTCCATATAAATGTTTAAATCATCTCCTACTTTTTTCGCCAAGAAGAAGCAGCCAATTAAGTTGGGGACTGACATGGCAATAATCATGATATCGCTAAAGTCGAGGACAGTTCCCAATTGAATCACTGACCCCACGAAAATCAAGACGATGTAAAGAATTTTGTAAACAATCGTGCTTTCGTCGCCAAAGAGGTATATCCAAGCCTGTTCCCCATAGTAACTCCAAGACACAATATTGGAGAAAGCAAAGAGAATCACGGCGATCGCGAGAACAATTGGAAACCATTCTACCACTGTCCCGAAGGCGCTGGCGGTTAATTGAATCCCTGTGGCTTCTCCTGCAGCAAAGTCTTTATAAACCCCTGTAATCACAATGGAAATTGCAGTTAAATTACAAACGATCATTGTATCGATCATGGGTTCAAGAGAGGCGACCAGACCTTCTCGTATGGGTTGATCGTTACGAGTGGCGGAGTGGGCGATCGCAGCAAAGCCGATCCCTGCACCATTAGAAAAGGCAGCCCGACGAAACCCTTGCACAATCACGCCCACTAATCCCCCTTCAATGGCTTGGGGAGAAAAAGCGCCCCCGATAATTGTCCCCACTGCTTCTGGGATGGCTTGCCAATTGTTGCCGATAATCCAGAAACAGCCTGTAATATAAAACAAGACCACGATCGGGACTAAACGACTGGTAACAATGCCGATGCGACTAATTCCGCCAATAATAATCACCCCTGAGAGCAGAGCCATGATTAAGCCATAAAGCCAACTGCGTTCGGCGATGAAGGGTAAAACCCCCGCCAGCGCTGCATAAGACTGGTTGGCTTGAAACATATTCCCGCCGCCAAACGTTCCCCCAATACAGAGAATGGCAAATAAGACCGCTAAAACCGTCCCTAAACGGGGAAATCCCACTTCAGACAGACCTGTGGAGAGAAAATACATTGGACCTCCTGCAACACTCCCGTCAGGTTGGACTTGACGATATTTTTGTCCGAGGGTACATTCAACAAATTTACTGGACATTCCCAAAAATGCAGCGATCGTCATCCACACAATCGCCCCTGGGCCCCCCATCTGGATCGCGATCGCTGAACCTGCGATACTACCTAACCCCACTGTCCCTGATAGGGCTGTGGCTGCTGCTTGGAAAACGGTTACTTCTCCTTCTTGATCTTCATCATCATCACGGGTCTCTGGTTGATAGTTGCCTGAAAGGACTGCGATCGCATGACTAAACCCCCGCAGGTTAATAAATCTCATGCGGAGGGTAAAGTAAACCCCACCAATGATTAGCCAGAGGACAATAATGGGCATCCCAAAGATGGGAAAGAAGAAAACGGTTTTGAGAATGGCAACAAAATCAGAAAAAGCCTGATCCAGTTGATTAAAAATCTTGAGTTTTTCCGTTGCTGCTACTAGAAGATTTTGCAGTTGCTGTGAAGAAATTAGAAACATATTCATGATTAGATTTGTTTGCCGTTAGTCACTCACGCTTGATATTTTTTAGAGTTTTTAGCTTGTCAGTTGATTTGTTGATTTTCACTCCTCTTTTTTTTCTATTCTCTATTATCCCCGATCACTACTCCCTTGTCTATTTTGTCTTTTCCTTAAGAGCGGTATAATTGATATAACCATTTTAATACCTGCACTAAGGCTAATAGTTTTTTCTGTTTTTGCTGTAACTTTCCATACTGTTGGCGCCAGGTTAAAGTCTGATATTCGCTTTGCAGAAAAAGTAAGGTTGTGAGTTGCAAATTTTGAGGAATTTTCTTTTCTAGACGATCGAGCCGATCAGCAAATTTAGTTATTTTTTTTCTAATCTTTAAAACTTGCCAAAACAAATAACAATTTAACAAAAAAATTAGACCATTACAAATAATAACGAAACTAATCATTCCCCATAGCACCTCAAGAGAATGCTTGAAGAATTTTGGGAGATGTCTTTGATCATCCGTGAGCGAGCGTCAATGATTTTTGAGATAAAATATAGTCGGGAATGCAATTGTTCTCCATATAATCATAATAGTCTTGCGTGGCTAGGTGACACCCTTTATCGCTCCAACCACAATACTTTTGTAGCACTTCCCCGACCAATGGTAAAACATCTAAACCATAATTTAATTGCATTGCGATCGTAGTGCGACGACGTAAAATGTCAACAAAGTTATAGGTTATAGGCAGATTCAGCCTCGACACTATAGACAATCTGTGCTTTAATATCAGGAAGGTCGGGGGTAATGGGTTCGGGGAGTTCTGGGGAGTCATCAATGAGTTTGAAAACTTCCATTGCTCTTGCGCCATAAAGGGCTTCAGC
>CAYXDG010000114.1:0-7699 GCA_964463655.1 uncultured Dactylococcopsis sp. | reverse complement strand
ATGACGAAGGAGTTAGAAAAAGAAAATGTTGGACTATTCTTTACTTCAAAACCTCCCCTCAGCCCAAGATTTACCTGATAGCGATGAGACTCCTGTGGATAATGAACTACAAGACTTAATTCCTCATCTTCTTAAAAGCATTCTGGCGATGATTTGGTCAGACCGTCAGGATTGGTTTTTTGGCGTTGATATGGGAATTTATTATGATCCTTATCAAAGCGCGATCGTCCCTGATGGCTTTTTAAGTTTAGGCGTTCCTCGGATTAAAAGTCAAGATTTACGTCCGAGTTATGTCTTGTGGGAAGAACGAGCCGTCCCCATCTTAGCACTAGAAGTCATTTCTAAAACGTCGAACCGAGAATATAGTAAAAAGAAAGAAACTTATGAAGAAATTGGCATTCAATATTATGTGATTTATAATCCGCAACGTAAAAGAAAACCTCGATTAGAATTGTATTCTCTCGAAAATCAAACGTATGTGTGGTTAGAAAATAAGTCTCCCACTTGGTTAGAAGAAATTCAGTTAGGAATCGGTTTAGAAGAGGGAACTTATCAAGGAATTACCCGAGAATGGTTGTATTGGTATGATGAAAACGGACAGCGATTTCTAACTCCAGAAGAGACTTCGCGCCAAGCTGAAATCGGAAAACAGCAAGCTGAAATCGGAAAACAACAAGCTGAAACCAAAGCGCAACAATATGCGAGGAAGTTACGAGAATTAGGCTTTGATCCTGATTCAATGTAAAGTGTCAAAATAATGACGAAGGAGTTAGAAAAAGAAAATGTTGGACTATTCTTTACTTCAAAACCTCCCCTCAGCCCAAGATTTACCTGATAGCGATGAGACTCCTGTGGATAATGAACTACAAGACTTAATTCCTCATCTTCTTAAAAGCATTCTGGCGATGATTTGGTCAGACCGTCAGGATTGGTTTTTTGGCGTTGATATGGGAATTTATTATGATCCTTATCAAAGCGCGATCGTCCCTGATGGCTTTTTAAGTTTAGGCGTTCCTCGGATTAAAAGTCAAGATTTACGTCCGAGTTATGTCTTGTGGGAAGAACGAGCCGTCCCCATCTTAGCACTAGAAGTCATTTCTAAAACGTCGAACCGAGAATATAGTAAAAAGAAAGAAACTTATGAAGAAATTGGCATTCAATATTATGTGATTTATAATCCGCAACGTAAAAGAAAACCTCGATTAGAATTGTATTCTCTCGAAAATCAAACGTATGTGTGGTTAGAAAATAAGTCTCCCACTTGGTTAGAAGAAATTCAGTTAGGAATCGGTTTAGAAGAGGGAACTTATCAAGGAATTACCCGAGAATGGTTGTATTGGTATGATGAAAACGGACAGCGATTTCTAACTCCAGAAGAGACTTCGCGCCAAGCAGAAATAGAAAAACAACAAGCTGAAACCAAAGCGGAACAGTATGCAAGAAAGTTAAGGGAACTAGGAATTGATCCTGATGCTTTTGATTTGTAAATCATAGGGTAGGCATCGCCTAACAGAGTTTAATTTCGCAAGAACAATACTATAGCACTACAAGATCAGGTTAAGACGTTCTTAAAAAGATTAGCGACCGAGACGGTCGCACTCCCACCGTTCGGGAAATGTCCTAAAATAAGCACGTAGCACTATGTATCTTTCTCGGGGTAGTTTTGACATCCTCCCCGCCCCAAAGGGTGGAGATTCCTACTAGAACAAACCTAATTGTTTGTCCTCTCGGTGGGTTGACGCTTCAACGGGAACAGCTACCGAATCGGTAGTCTCACACTCCCTCCAACATCCGTTTTGAGTCTCAGGGAGCCCGCCCGCGACTATTTTCATTCTAACGCAAAGGCTCGTCCTAGAAGGACGGGGTTTTAAACCCAATTTTTTGATAAAACTGAAGCAAAAACAGCAAGCAAATTCCCAATGAACGGTAAAATAGTATGCTGACTGAGACAAGCTATGGAGTTGCAAGCCAATGATTTCAAGTAATGATTTTAGAACGGGTGTCACCATTGAATTAGATGGTTCAGTGTGGCGAGTTGTGGAGTTTCTTCACGTTAAACCTGGAAAAGGATCGGCTTTTGTCCGCACGAAACTGAAAAATGTGAAGACTGGCAACGTTGCTGAGCGTACCTTCCGCGCTGGTGAAACAGTTCCCCAAGCAGCTTTAGAGAAACGAACTATGCAGCATACCTATAAAGAGGGAGAAGAGTATGTCTTTATGGATATGGAATCCTTTGAAGAAGAACGTATCCCTACCAGCGAGATCGGGGATGGGGCAAAATATATTCATGAAGGAATGGAAGTGGGTGTCGTTTACTGGGAAGGAAACATCTTAGAGGTAGAGATTCCTAACTCTGTCGTTTTAGCAGTGACGGAAACCGATCCTGGGGTGAAAGGAGATACAGCAACAGGAGGAAGTAAACCCGCAACTGTAGAAACGGGAGCGCAAGTTATGGTTCCCTTGTTTATTTCCATTGGAGAACGCATTAAAATTGATACCCGTAACGATACTTATATCGGTCGTGAATCATAACTTACGTTCGATTCTTTTTATGAAAACCGTAGAATAGGATATATGATTAGTGTCAATAGATTTTAAAGAAATTCGTGAACTGCTAAACGCTATTTCTGATGCTAATGTTGCGGAATTTAGCTTGAAAAGTGATCAGTTCGAGTTAACGGTTCGCAAAGGACAAGTCTCGATGGTCACAGAAACGCCAGTTTCATTTCCCTCTTCTGAAAGTTCTCCCACAGAAGAAAGCGGGACGGCTTCCCCAGAATCTTCTCCCGCAACGCGATCGACTGATCAAAGTCAATGGGAAGATATTACTTCTCCCATTGTGGGAACTTTCTATGCAGCCTCAGCCCCCGGGGAATCTCCTTTTGTCAAAGTTGGGGATCAGATTCAAGCCAACCAAACAGTTTGCATTGTGGAAGCCATGAAGATTATGAATGAAATTGAAGCCGAAGTTTCAGGACAAGTGATGGAAATCAATGTCCAAAATGGCGAACCCGTCGAATATGGTCAAACTTTAATGAGGATTAAGCCTGATTAATCTTTAAAGCTCATAATTGGCTTGAAACTTCTCTCTGGTTAGAGGTTGAGGAATATAAAGTCCTTCTCCCCCTAAATACTCTAAAGGTTGACCTTGTACCTCTAACCAAACTTTGGCTTCTGGATTTAGGCTGGTGGCTGTGTATAAAATTTGTCCCACACGGCCGATCATGGAGGCACTACCCCCACCCAAGGTAAATTCTTCGGAGAGGTCGATATGAATCCCATCTTCTTGGAAACTCACACTACGCAGTTGAGTTGCTTGGGGGATTGTATTGGCATAGTCGCCTTCTGGTGTCCCTGAAATCACTTCAGTCAACGCTGTTTCAATCACCAAATTGGGTTCTTTAACATCTGCAACAGCTATTGATGTCGCTGCTAATTCAAGATTATTTTCGGTAACTTTGAGCCAATACACTTGCGCTTCCACCGATTCCACTGACAGAGGGGTGCGAGGGGAATTGTCTTGAGGGTTATCTGTTTCAGTCTTTGTGGGATCAGGAATCCAACCAAGGGGCTGTTCCCCTTTAATCGCTGTCCAAGCCCACCAAGCTGCAAATCCACCAGCAATAATGAGGACAGTGGAAACCCCAGCAATCACACCTGTTGAAAACTGATAACCTTTTTTCTGCTCTTGCATAGTCATTATTTAAGGGATAGGTTTGAGATTTGGGAGAAGTAAAGGTCGAACGCCTAATTATCCTACCTCATCTCGGTTCTACTTTTTCATTGTAAAAGTCTTCTGGATCATCTTTAATAACTTTTGAGAGATTTTGAGCTTGAATATGAGCGACTGTTATCGACTTAGCTTAACAAGGCTTCTGCGAACTCATAACTGGAAAAGGGTCGTAAATCTTCAATTCCTTCTCCCGCACCGACAAAGCGAATCGGAAGATTGAGTTGTTGGGCGATCGCGAGGGCAACTCCGCCTTTAGAACTCCCATCGAGCTTAGTTAAAACCACTCCGCTTAACCGTGCGACTTTGGTGAAGGCTTCCGCTTGTTTGAGTCCATTTTGCCCTAAACTAGCATCAATCACCAGTAAAGATTCTATCTTGGCTTCTGGGGCTTTTTTATCAATCACTTTGCGAATTTTTCCTAATTCTTCCATGAGGTTTTTCTTATTCTGTAAACGACCTGCGGTATCGACTAATAAAAGTTCTGTTCCCTTACTTTGGGCTTTGGCGATCGCATCATAAACGACTGCTGCGGGATCAGTATTTTTTCCTGTATTTGCCACAACATCTGTCTGGCTGCGATCGCCCCAAGTCTTGACTTGTTCTACAGCAGCAGCACGAAACGTATCTGCAGCAGCAATCAGACAACGATAATCAGATTTTTGACCCAGATGGGCGAGTTTTCCAATTGTGGTTGTTTTTCCTGCACCATTGACCCCTGTAATCAGCCAAATATTGAGGTGGTCTTTTTCAGGAGCAAAGGTAATCGGAGTATTCTTATTTTGGAAAGGACCCTCTAAGATTTCTTGGACAATTTCTTTAAGATACGCGATCGCGCTATCTAGGGGTAAGGCTTCTTCGCGCATTTTGGCTTGTAGGGTTTGAATGATGTAATCTGTAGCATTTAAACCCACATCTGCTTGCAACAATAATGCTTCGATTTCCATCACGGCATCATCATTAAGCGGACCTTTCCCCACCACAGCTTTTAACTGATTGAGGAAATTACGACGGGTTTTTCCTAACCCTCTCCGTAACTGTTTCAACCAACTAATTTCTTCTTCTGAGATTTCTTCGGGTTTCCGTCCTTGATTGGCTAAAACTTGCGCTGACCAGATGGACTCTTCCTCCTCTTCACTAACGGGAACATCGGGAGTCGGTTCAGGTTCAGGAAGATCATCGATCGCGCTTTCTTCTAATTTCTCTAACCCTGCTGATTGTTTTAACCAAGCAGGGGTTGTGGGAGGAGAATCAGGGGTTGTTTCCTCTGTGGTGGCTTCTGATGCTGCTGGAGACGATTCTGTTTCCGAGGAGGGGACATCAGACTGGGATGTTTCTTCTTTTTGTTCATTAAATTTACGATTAAACCAATTAAAAACCATTTTATTATTCGTTATTTGTTAATGATTAATGATTAATTGTTTACTCACTCGTCGCAAGATTCCATTCAAGAAGCGATATCCTTCTTCATCGGAATAGCGTTTTCCCAATTCTACAGCCTCGTTAATAGCAATTTGAACAGGAGTTTCTAAGAATACCATTTCCGCCACAGCAATGCGTAGAATTGAGCGATCGATCTGGGGGAGGCGATCGAAGTTCCAATCGACTAAAGAATCTCGAATGCGGTCATCAATCGCTTGACGATGTTCAACAATCGTCGTTAATAACTGTATTGTAAAGTTTCGCACTTCATCTAAACTGGCAATATAGAGAAATTCAGGTAACTCGATCGTGTAACCGATGCGATTAATGGCAGTTTGGGTCAATTCTACGGCTTCTGAGACCATCGATTTTGCGCTTTGAAGGGTGGTTGCGCGAGTTTCACTACTCAAAAGGCGATCGCGCCCTCGCATTAACTCCTGAGAGGCGTTTTCGATGGTTTCCTCCACTTCTTGAGTCAGGGTTCGGGTCGCAGCCAGAATCAAATCATGTAATTCCTGCTGAGAGATTTTTTCTGGGTCTTTCCCCATCTGGCCTTGACTTAAAAGGGCTAATTCACGGGCGACGCGACGTGGTTGTTTGCGTTTCATTGTTTATTTGTTATTTGTTGTTTGTTCTTCGGGATACGTCCCCCAATGGAGGACAATGAACAATGAACCAATTATTTAGTATTAATTATTCATTATCAATTTTAGGCTTCCTTGTTGGTGTGTGACCAATAATCGCTTCTAAGATTTCCTTGAGACTAATCACTCCTGTTACTGTTCCCGCATCGTCCACAACAACAGCCATCTCAGTGTGAGTGTTTTTGAAGATTTCTAAGACCTCTAGACCTTTGGTTGTTTCTGACACAAACACAGGCGACTCTAATGACTTGGTTAAATCAAAGGATTTCCCTTGTAAACTAGCTGAAAAAAGATCATTGACTTGAACAATTCCCACCATATTTTTTAGGCTGTTTCGACAGACGAGAAAGCAACTCAAATGACTTTCAATAATCTTCTGATGATTTTTCTCAGTAGGGTCATCAAGGTTGAGCCAAATCATCTCTGATTCAGCAGTCATGAGGTTACTGACTGGATAATCATTCAGTTGTAAAACTGCTTGTACCATACTAACCCCATGACGTTTCAAACTCTTAACCAAAGCTGAGACGGTATAATTTTCCAAACGTTCTAAGTCGCAGCCCTTGACCAATGTAAGCACGGGCAAGAGGTTGATAACCTGAAAAGCCCAGCAGAGGGGCGACTCACTTCAAATCTTCAACCACATCTTTAGGGAGACGCATGGTAACAGTCATCATCAGTCGGTTTTTATTGAGTCGTTTTGTTAAAGGTTTCAATTTTCATGGGATTGACAGTCGTGACTATAGTTTAAACTTTCCAATAGTTGCTCTGTTGTATTAATAAGATCATGCAAAGACTCTTGTTTAAGTTGAGTTGTTTTGAAACCATGAGCAATAGCATTACGCAGTGAAAAAACATTCATCAGCAGTTGATATTGAGATCGAGAAATTACACCTTCCGTTGCCAAGTGTTTCACTAAGTAAGGTGGATCAACTCTTTCCAACGTTAATCCTTCATGCTCAGCAACAAGCCTTAAAGTTGCTTCCACTAAAGACCAAGAATAAAGGAGAGCGGACTCTGGATGATCTATTGCCAATTTTTTGACGACTTGTAACTGTGATTGTATATCAGGTGCTTGTAGAGAACTTTCAGCTTGAGATAAATAAGTAAACTCCTCGGGATTCCTCATAACTAACTTAAATTGCCAACCCGGATTTTCTTCTATAATTTGGGCGAGATGACGTAAATATTGCCTTGAAGAAGAGTCAAGGGAAGAACGTGACTTGACTTCAATCACTGCGGCTTCATTTTTTCGGCGTACCACTAAATCAGGGCGATAGTTTTTAAGAAAGTCAGGTAAATTTTCGACACTTGGGTGAATTGAAACTTCATACCCTTGATTGCGGTATTGCTCTGCTATTTTTAGCAATTCCTCTCTTTCTACATTTGCAATGGGAGTTGTCATAAGATGAGTACCTCTTGATGCGGTGCATCAGCTACGAGAATATGCAGGAATTCATTTCCACGAACAAAGCCTTCTGCTAAAGTCGGGGTCATGTGTTCTACTTTAAAGTTACCTGATAAATTTCTCTTCCTGACCAAAACATCAGTTACTTGCTCATCATCGACGATAAACTCAAATTGAATCAATACATTTTTAACTAGAAGATCATGAGTTATTTTATATGATGATTGACCTCATTCTAAAGCGCGATCGCGTTCTCAAGTGTCATAGAATTGATTGGAGAGCGCGATCGCGCATCAAATTGTTTAAGGATTCAGTTGTTTAACGGCTATTAAGGAGAATAGAATTTAAGAGAAGCAAACTACAGCAAAAGAAAACTATCGTTCAAGCAACAGAATATCTTTATGTTGTACGAGATGATGAAATTTTGCACGGAGAACCGATTATTAAAGGAACTCGTACACCAGTTAGAGCAATCATTGAAACTTGGCGCATGGG
>CAYXDG010000113.1:0-7716 GCA_964463655.1 uncultured Dactylococcopsis sp. | reverse complement strand
ATATGCGCCCTTCCCTAGAACACCGCCCTGTGCAAAAATATTGGACACCAGAGGAGTTTGATCGCTTGGGCGCGATCGCGCGGGAAATGGGATTTGATCATGTTCGATCAGGCCCCCTTGTCCGCAGTTCTTATCACGCTGGAGAAGCTGATTAACACTGGTCAAAGCAACATCTTAATACAGAGGAAACATAGTTATGACACAAACTTCAAAAAAGAAAATGCCAGTCCCCCAATCGGGTGAACCTCCCTATCAGTTTCGCACCTTCTGGGCGATCGTTCTCTTGGTGGGTAACCTGATTGTTGCAGGAATCTATTTCCACGTCCTCGATCTCTAAACTCTCTTTTTAGCACTGATCCCCTCTCTGTTTCTAAGCGAGGGGATTTTTGTGTGATCATTATTTTGTAACTAACTGGTTAGTTTTTTAGCCAAACCCACCCAACAGTCACTACAACAATAAGCTCATTGAAGAAAAGAGACAAACAAAGTAGCTTATTATTAAGTAAACAAAAATTAGTGTTGTAAAATTCAGATGAAACTGCTCGATCGCGCTCGTTTAGGCTTAGCAGTTGCTCTTGCCAAAATCATTACTGTAGTTGTCCAAAAATTACGCCTCGGCGCTGGCAGTGTTCTCCCAGGTGAAATTGCCCGTCGTCTTTACCCTCTTATGTTATCCCTATTGTGTGAACAAGTACGACAAGGAATTATCTTAATTGTGGGGACAAATGGGAAAACAACCACGTCTCTGTTATTGAGAACCATCTTGGAAACCACTGGGGCAAAAGTCACTCATAATGCGACGGGAGCGAATTTAATTAATGGGCTGATTACTGCCTTGTTAGCAGATACGAATCTTTTCGGAAAACTGAACACTGATTATGCCATTTTAGAAGTGGATGAAAATGTTTTTCCGCTTCTTCTGCAACAATGCCAACCGAGTATTATTTTAGGTTTAAATTTATTTCGTGACCAACTCGATCGCTATGGGGAAGTTGATACCATTAGTTATCAATGGCAGCAGGCGATCGCCCCACTTCCTGAAGGAACTGTTGTCATCCTCAATGCAGACGATCCGACTCTTTGCCATTTAGGACAAAACTTATCGCAAACGGTTTTATTTTTTGGCTTAAATCAACCTCAATTATATTTAGAAGAAATTCCTCACGCCGTTGATTCTACTTACTGTCCAGTCTGTGGTGCTTATCTTAATTATCAAGGGGTTTATCTGTCTCACTTAGGAGATTATCACTGTTCTAACTGTGGCTTTGCTAAAGCAAAATTAGACATTAACAGTCAAGAATGGGGGCAAATCTTAGTGGGTGTTTATAATAAATATAATACCCTAGCTGCTGTTTTAACGGCTCAAACCTTAAGGATTTCCCCCATTTTAATTAAGCATATTATCAAAACCTTTCGCGCTGCGTTTGGTCGTGCCGAAGAATTGACCATTCAAGGCAAGAAAGTTAGAATTTTATTGTCCAAAAATCCTGTGGGCATGAATGAAACCATTAGAACCGTTAATGAAATTAAAGCCAAAGAAAACGCAGAAACCCTGTTATTAGTGCTAAATGATCGCACCCCTGATGGAACAGATGTATCATGGATTTGGGATGTGGATACGGAAAAATTAGTGGAAAAAGGAGGAACAATTGTAATCAGCGGCGATCGCGTTTATGATCTGGCGTTAAGGATTCAATATAGCCAACAATTCCTAAATAATCCCAATCTGAATCTGATTATCAAAGAAAACCTCAAACAAGCCCTTGATACCGCCTTAAAAGAAACACCCCTAGGCTATACCTTACACATTCTCCCCACCTACTCCGCTATGTTGGAAGTACGACAATTATTAACAGGACGAAAAATTCAATAAATGCAAAGCATCACCTTAGAGAACGGCGTTACTCTCGTCGTCATTGAAAACCCCATCACTGATATTATTGCAGGAAGACTGTTTTTTAAGAACGCAGGAACGCGAGTGGAGTCCTTCACGCAAGCAGGGGTTTCTCATCTGCTGTCTGCTGTGATCACCAAGGGGACAGCCAGCCTGAACGCGGGAGACATTGCTGAAAAAATTGAATCAGTGGGGGCGGGTTTAAATGCAGAAACCGCTAATGATTATTTTGCCATTAGTTTGAAAACGGTCTCCCAAGACTTTCCAGAAATCTTACAATTAGTAGGAGAAATGCTGCGATCGCCCAGCCTTCCCGATACAGAAATCGAACTGGAACAAACCCAAACCAGACAAGCTATTCTCGCCCAAAAAGAACAGCCTTTTAATGTTGCGTTTAATCAACTGCGATCGCAGATGTATCCTGAGCATCCCTATGGTATCTCAGTTTTAGGCACAGAAGAAACTGTTGCCAATTTAACCCGTGCTGATTTAGAAGCGTATCGCGATCGCTATTTTCGTCCTGAGCAGCTAGTGATTAGCATTGCAGGTCGCATCACCCTCGAACAAGCGATAACAGAAGTTAATCAAGTCTTTGGCGACTGGAAACAGCCGACCGCAGCACAACCCCTTCCTTCCCTTCCCCAACTCAGCGCCGAACCCTCCTCAACCTTTTTGGCGCAAGATACGCAACAGACAATTATTATGCTGGGTTATCTCAGCGCTTCCATCCAAGAAGCAGATTATCCTGTTTTGAAGTTAATCAACACCTATCTGGGAAATGGCTTATCCTCTCGCTTATTTGTGGAACTGCGGGAAAAACAAGGACTAGCCTATGATGTTTCTGCATTCTATCCCACACGCCTCGAAACCTCTCATTTCGTCGCCTACATCGGAACAGCCCGTGATAACGTAGAAATTGCTTTAGAAGGCTTACAGAAGGAAGTTAAACGCCTCTATGAGGTGACATTAACGGCAGAAGAACTACAAGCCAGTAAGAACAAATTACTCGGACAATACGCCCTGTCAAAGCAGAGTAATGGACAGTTAGCGCAACTTTACGGTTGGTATGAAACGCTGGGTCAAGGGGTTGAATTTGATGAGATATTTCAAGAAAGTATTGCACAAATTAGCACTGAACAGATAGAAACAGTGGCTGAGAAATATTTTGCGATCGCCCCTTACCTTTCTTTAGTGGGTCAAGAGCAATCTTGAACTTTAAAATTAGCTATATACTTTCTTTGTTGACTGTCGAGATCAAAATGAGCAAATTAATCGCGATCGCCTTTTTTATCCTATCTTTGTTACTATTACAACCAAGCGCATTAGCTAACAATGAATTGACTTTAACCAGTCCTCAAATCAAACCGCAACAAACCCTAACCCAAGCGCAGGTTTACGATGGCTTTGGCTGTATGGGAGATAACATTTCACCCGCTTTAGAATGGTCAGGAGCGCCTCCTGAAACGAAGAGCTTTGTGCTGACAGTTTTTGACCCTGATGCACCTACTGGGTTAGGTGGTTTTGTCCATTGGGTCATCTTCAATATTCCCGCAAAGGTAACGAGTCTCCCTGAAAATGCAGGTGATCCTGAAACCCAGCTTGCCCCTGCAGAAAGTATCCAAACTGTGAATGACTATGGAGAAAAGGGATTTGGAGGAGCTTGTCCCCCGTCAGGAGATGCCCCTCACCGCTACCAGTTTACCCTTTACGCGCTCCCTGTCGATCGCCTAAACTTGGATGCAACTGTCAGACCTGCTGTGGTGGGGTTTCAAGCCAATTATTATGCGATCGCAAAAGCGGGCTTAGAGACTAATTACGGTCGAGACTAATCCTCAAAATCGCGCCTCTTTTGTGACTGAAAAATGATGGGGGCGCGATCGCTAACTCAACTATTTTTCTAAACCTGCAAAGATTTGTTCAACTTGTTTTCTAGCTTTATCATCTAATTTTTCCCAGTTGACTTCCCCTGTTTCTGTATCTAACAACGAGGTATCCACTTCCACCTTGACCTCCGAATCAATAGCAACACTTCCCCGTTGATAATTCTGAAAACACACCTCAAAACACAATTCCCATAAATTAATTTTAATCTCCTGATCTTGAGAACTTAAACAGAGTTCATACCCTGGTAAAGGCGTTTCTACCTCTTGATAACTTTCTCGCCAAGCTGACTCTTCAAGGGCTTTTCTGAGATTATCTACTACCCTGATATAAGCTGGCTGCATTAACTGTTGTGTTTGTTCCCAAGCTAAGGAATTTTTAATTTTAGGAATCATGGTTTTTGTCTGCTAACGTGATAATTTTGGGGAGGGACGTTGCTTGGAGATGTTCCACCCAACTCCTAATTTTTTCAGGTTCAATTTGTTGTAACTTGTCCCTAAGATCGCTACTTTGATCCAGCAGTTGGGTCACGTCAATTTCAAAATAAATAGGTTCGTATGCTTCTAAGCGTCCCATTCCTTCCCCTAGTAAAATGACTGCACCACGCCAGTTAGAATTACTGAGATGGTAGCAGCCAACAGCGATCTGCAACAGTCCTTGGTAGAAATCGCGATCGCACAGATCGGCTTCCATCCATAACGCCTCAAAGGTATCATGACACGCATAGAACTGTTGCTGATTAAATTGAGTAATGCCTTGCCAAAATGAAGATGAGGGCATAATCGACTAAGGATTCAGGTTTATCCCATTGTTTCCCGAACTTCTTTTATGTAGTCTAAATCAATATCTTGCTGATCACCTGCAAAATCATGATCCTCGGTTAAAAATAACATACAGTGGCATTCTTTCCGTTCCCGCATCGGGACACAAGGGCAATTCCAGTAACCTTGTTTGGCTTCTGCTTCTTTGTCTTCGTAATGGCGACAAGGACACAAGGGCGCACCCAGTTCTTCTTTATGCTTAGCTAACCCTTCAATCACCACAGAAGTTACAGATAAATCAGCACAGAAGTAAGTTCCCGTCCGCTTGGCGTAGGTCTGGGAAAAGTTCCGCATGATGTTTAAGGTAGATTCTTGAGAGAAGTTTGGGTTTTGATTTTCAGTTTGGTTTTCTGTGTTGCTAGTCATAAGTGAATCTTAGTTTCTACAGCTTACTTAAAGCAAGTTTTGTGATTTATTATTTTCTATCATGCCTCAGTTCAGCCATGAGGATCAATCTATAGCCGCTTTAACTTTGATCGGGGAGCGCGATCGCGCGATCGCCTAAAATAGGCAATAATAGAATCTAAACCTCGATCGCACCAACTATGAATCAAGCTGAAAAACTCATCTGGACTGCTGAAAACGAACTCACCCAATATAGCACCGAAGCGCGTAAAATTGAAAAACTACGCCGTCAGTTTAGCTTTGTTGTCCCCTACCCGCAACAAAAAGCGATTCGGGATCAAATTGAAGCGGAAATGCCGAAAGGAATGATCGCCAAGGTGGTGGAAGAAAATCGCCAAACGGTGGCGCTTCCTTTCTGGGGAATTGGCGGATTAGGATTGTTATTCGGGATTTCCTCACAGCAACCCCTTGATTTTATCGGAACTGCGATCGGGTTTTATGCTGCTTATCAAATTCAAAAATGGGGCTGGAAACTGCAAGCAAAACGTCTGGTGATTAAAACCTTAGATGAAATTGAAGCCAATGTTCAAGGACAAAAAATGATAGGATAGGCAGATTTTGAACCGAGAAAAATCGGAAAGCGCGATCGCGCTGCTGATAACTTTCTTAACTCCCCTCATGACTGAGAGAGCTTGAGTCGGTACAATTGATGAAACTAGAAAAATTTTTATCCAAACTATGTGCGAACCGACGATCGAATCAATCTTACAAGAAAAACGCTTATTTACCCCCCCCCAAGAATTTTCCCAGCAAGCACACATCAAAAGCCAGCAAGAGTATCAAGACCTCTATGAAGCAGCTAAAGCCAATCCTGAACAATTTTGGGCTGATTTAGCGGAAAAAGAGCTAGATTGGTTTGAAAAGTGGAATCAAGTTTTAGAATGGAATCCGCCGTTTGCCAAATGGTTTGTTGGGGGAAAGCTGAATATTTCTTATAACTGCCTCGATCGCCATCTCACCACTTGGCGCAAGAATAAAGCAGCCTTAATCTGGGAAGGAGAAACAGGGGATTCTCGCACTTATACTTATGCCCAATTGCACCGAGAAGTTTGTTTGATGGCAAATGTCTTAAAACAATTGGGAGTGCAAAAAGGCGATCGCGTAGCGATTTATTTGCCCATGATCCCAGAAGCAGCGATCGCGATGCTAGCTTGTGCAAGAATTGGCGCACCACACAGCGTTGTCTTTGGGGGGTTTAGCGCCGAAGCCTTAAAAACTCGCTTAGTGGATGCCCAAGCCAAGCTAATCATCACCGCAGATGGCGGATTTCGCAAGGATAAGGTAGTTTCCCTGAAGCCAGAGGTGGATCAAGCACTGGCTAATAATGGCGCACCCAGCGTGGAAAATGTCTTGGTTGTACAACGAACCGAAGAGAAAATCAAGATGGAACCAGGGCGCGATCATTGGTGGCCCGATCTCAAAGCAGGAGTGTCTGCAAACTGCCCCCCAGAAGCGATGGACAGCGAAGATATGCTGTTTATCCTCTACACTTCGGGAACCACAGGTAAACCAAAAGGGGTGGTTCACACCACAGCAGGATACAACCTTTACACCCATACAACGTTGAAATGGACATTTGACCTCAAAGACACCGATGTCTATTGGTGTACTGCGGATGTGGGTTGGATTACAGGACACAGCTACATTGTTTATGGTCCCCTTTCCAACGGCGCAACAACCTTGATGTATGAAGGCGCACCCCGTCCGTCTAACCCCGGTTGTCTGTGGGATGTGGTGGAAAAATACGGCGTGACCATCTTTTATACGGCACCGACAGCAATTCGGGCGTTTATCAAGATGGGTGAACATTATCCCAACGCCAGAGACTTGTCTTCCCTACGGCTATTAGGAACAGTAGGAGAACCCATTAACCCCGAGGCTTGGATGTGGTATCACCGTATCATCGGGCATGAAAAATGTCCCATTGTCGATACTTGGTGGCAAACGGAAACAGGTGGCTTTATGATTACTCCCCTACCTGGGGCCACTCCCACCAAACCCGGATCAGCCACTTTACCCTTCCCAGGCATTATCGCCGATGTGGTGGATTTAGATGGCAATCCCATTAAAGTCAGTGATGGCGGTTATCTGGTGATTAAGCATCCTTGGCCTGGAATGATGCGAACTGTTTATGGCGACCCCGATCGCTTCCGTCGCACCTATTGGGAACATATCGCCCCTAAAGATGGACAGTATTTCTATTTTGCAGGAGATGGGGCGCGAAAAGATGACGATGGCTATTTCTGGATTATGGGTCGCGTGGATGATGTCATTAATGTTGCAGGACACCGTTTAGGCACAATGGAAATTGAATCAGCGCTAGTATCTCATCCCTCGGTTGCAGAAGCTGCGGTTGTGGGACGCAAAGATGAAGTCAAAGGAGAAGATGTCTTTGCTTTCGTCACTCTCGAAGCAGACTATCAAGGAAGTGAGGCTTTAAGTCAACAATTAAAAGATCACGTCGCCCACGAAATCGGCGCGATCGCCTGTCCAGGAGAAATTCGCTTTACCGATGCACTCCCCAAAACGCGATCAGGCAAAATTATGCGTCGTCTGTTGCGTAACCTCGCTTCTGGGGAAGATGTCGCTGGCGATACTTCTACTTTAGAAGACCGCAGCGTTTTAGATAAACTGCGTGGTGGTTAATTAGGGCTTGCTCAATAGCGATCGAAGCCTATTATGGCGCTTGTTTACAGCGATCGAGGTTTGAAGATA
>CAYXDG010000112.1:0-7879 GCA_964463655.1 uncultured Dactylococcopsis sp. | reverse complement strand
AAGGAAGAGGGAGAAAACCGAAGTTAAATCAGCAACAAAGAGAGCAAGTCAAAGCCTTAGTTAAGTCGGAGCCAAAGAGCCTAAATACGGTAAGAAGTGAAATTTATAAAATGTGGGGAATTGAGCTTAGTAAAGAAACGATTAAAAGAATTATAAAAAAGTTGAATCTGATCTGGAAAAGAATGAAGAGGGGAATGAGTAAATCCCCTGATGAATCGGAATTAGAGGTGAAGCTACCTCGGTTAGAAGAATTAAAACAGCAAGCTAAAAAAGGAGAGATTGAGATTAGGTATTTTGATGAAAGTGGCTTTTCTTTAAAGCCAGATATCCCTTACGCATGGCAAGAAAAATCAGAGAGGATCACGCTAAGAAGTTGCCAAAGCAAGAGGATTAATGTTTTAGGATTAATGAACTGTAATCACCAATTAGATTATGAAATCCATCTGGGAAAAGTTGATAATGTTTTAGGATTAATGAACTGTAATCACCAATTAGATTATGAAATCCATCTGGGAAAAGTTGATAGTGATATTGTGATTAATTTTCCAGACAAATTTAGTCAAACCTGATCTAAGCCAACGGTGATAATTATGGATCAGGCTTCAATTCATACGAGTGATAAGAGCATCGAAAAACTAGATGGATGGAAAACCATAAAATTGGATATATTTTGGTTACCTACTTTCTGGATGGATTGAAAGGAGCAACTGACCTGTAATTGGATGACAATAGTGCTTCAGTTAATAAGGTTTAAAATTTATTTCGTAACAATTAAGTTAAGTAAAGTAATAATAATTGATGAATCAAAATATCCTAAGAGCTAAAATAACAGTAATTTGCCAGCAACAACACCAACCTGTCACCGATGACAAACACTTGAACGACATTTACGTTAAGATGACAAACAATTTGTTAAGACGACACTAATTTGTTACCAGCGACAAATAATTAGTTAATGTACAACAGTACAGAAAGCCAGCGAGGAGACTCGAACTCCTGACCTACTGATTACAAGTCAGTTGCTCTACCAACTGAGCTACGCTGGCAAGTTGTTAACTCCAGAAATATAATATAACAGACAAATAACAATTTGGCAAGGCTGAAATTCAATAAATCCTGTTATTCTAGCGGAAAGTAGAACAGTGGAGTGGAAATTCGGTGTATGCTAAGGATATTGAGTGGGTTTGGCTTGATTACAGGAGCAACTTATCATTTGCGTGCGATCGCGCTTCTCCTGAAAAAACCTCGTTTATGGCAATATTTAATTATTCCTATTTTCGTTAACCTGATTCTTGGGACGATCCTCTATGGTGGTTGGTTATATTGGGGATTACAAGGGGTTGAAACCCTCACGGATCAACTCTCCCAAAATCTCGATCGAGTGATTGCACAGTTGCCAGCATGGTTAAGTTTCTTAGAATATATTATTCTGTTTCTTGACTGGCTATTGCGTACCATTTTGACAATTCTTCTCTTCGTGATTATCGGGTTTGTTCTCCTGCAATTTGGCAGTGTTATCGGTTCTCCTTGGTATGGCAAGCTATCCGAACAAGTGGAAAAATTACGCTTCGGAAACGTTACCGTGATTGATGTGGGAATTTTTAAAGATATTGCGCGAGCGTTACTTTTTGAACTGAAAAAGCTACTACTCGCGCTAGGGGTTGGTCTTGTCTTACTTTTTGTGGGATTTGTGCCTGGAGTGGGCAGTCTTGTGACAACAATCGGAGGAATTACCCTCACCGCAACTTTAGTCTGTTTGGACTGTTTTGATAGCACCCTTGAACGCCGTCGCTTATCGTTTCAAGAAAAGCTAAAAACCGTTTTTCAAAACTTACCAGCAAGCGGCAGTTTTAGCTTGCTTTGTTTAGTCTTAATTAGCGTTCCCTTGCTCAATTTAATTACCATTCCTTTGTGTATTATGGCGGGAACATTATTTCTCTGCGATCGCGTTTTCTCTAAACAGACTCATTCTTAATCATTGCACTAGGAATATTGTTCAGCAAGTTCTTGCAAACTGCCCACTTTAATCCCTTGACCAATAATTTCTAATTGCCATTGACCTTCTTCTTCTTGGCGATAAATTTCAGCGAGAATCATCCCCGTTTCATCCTTAAAATCATCGTGGGACAAATCATAGCAAGCAATTTCCATTTCATGTTCTAAATCAATTAGACGCACATGAGCATTTTCCACCTGTCCTAAATTTTGGCGACGGGGGCCTGGCTCATAAAGATTAGCAACAATTAATAACTTTTGAATGCGTTTGGGAACTTGTGGTAAAGTAACTAAAATCTGTTCCTTATCTGCAATTTCCTCTTCTTCTTCGTCCTCATGTTTTTCCGTTGCTTGATGCGCGATATGTTCCCCAGTTAAATTATCTCCTAAATGGCTAATCGCTCCCGAAGGATGAGTCAAATTGCCGTAATAAACGACATCGCTACTTTTCTGTAATTTTCCTTCTTCATTTAAGCACAAGATAGAAATATCTAAATCAAAATCAGACTTAAATATCTTTTTTAACCCTTCTTGCGGCATCAACTCCCAACCTAAACCACACAGTAAAGCGTTTAAGCCAGGAGCTTGTTTTTTGAGAGAAAAGCGTTGTCCAGTCGTTAATTGAATTCCCATTTTTATTACTCCATTATATCCCTTATTACTTTTTTCAGTGTAGTCACTTGCTGTAATGATTTCCCCCAGCTTTGGGTAGTTTCTCCAATTGTCCATGTTGGGGGAAATATTCATAATTGACTAATTTTTTACTTGCTTTGTTGAACAAATGGTAAATCATCAGAGGAAACCGTTTCTGACGCTTCCGCCGCTTCTTTCGCTTTGAACAAACGCCATTGAGTGACAGTCGGACCGAATAATTCAAACACAACCGTTGTACTAACAACAATAGACACTAAAAATTGACCTAACCCTGGAAAATGGGGTAAAGTCAGCACCGCTAACCCTAAAGCGACACCTGCTTGGGGAAATAAACTCCAACCGATGTTTTCTTTGACTGCTGGTTCTGCGTTCACTAAACGAGCGGCAATACCACCACCAATGACAAAACCAAGACAACGAGCCAAAACATATAAGATACCAATTAACCCTAAAGAGCCGAGGGCGGATACATCAAGCTCACAACCCGCAAGCAGGAAGAAGATCACCAAGAAGGGCTCGCTCACTTCTTCGATCGTACCAAAGATATTTAGCTTCGGTTGAGCGCGGTTTTTGGCGACGGTTGCCCCTAAGACAATACAAGCTAAGAGATAGGAGACTTGCAACTGATAGGCTAAGCCAGCGCAGAGTAACAGGAAACCTGTAATCTCTAATAAGCTGGGTTTTCCTTTTTTCAAACGTCCCGATAAACGCGCCATTGGCCAACCGATAACAAACCCGAGGAGGAATGCACCCCCAATTCCCCAAGCTCCTGAAATCACTTCTTGAGTGGCATCACCAGCACCTGCAATGATTTCGCTAACCACTAATAAAATGCTAAACAGGGTAATTCCTAAAACGTTATCCACAGCTAAAACACGAACAATGGTATCAGTAAGGGGCCCTTTGGAGTTGGTTTCACTAATTACATCAAGAGTAGCAGCAGGAGCGGAAGCTGGAGCGAGTCCAGCTAACAAGAGCGCTAAAATTAAATCGTCTTGGACTAAATAAGCGACGGTGAAAACCAGAGACGATGCAACTAGGGTTTTCCCAAAGGAAATGGCGAAAATTCGAGGACCGGTTTTAAGTAGATCAAAGTTGATGAACGTTTCTCCGAGACGAAAGGCAATCATTGATAGAGCGATGTAGGACATAATCGGAAAGAGTCCAACAATTTCATCGGGAACTAAATCGAGAACCGATGGACCAATGATGATTCCTGAAATTACCAGTAAGGTAACGCGAGGAAGACGGAGAGACCGTGCGATCGCGTAAGCTCTTCCGCCAAACATTAAAAACAGACCAATTACTAAAATATTTGGTAATTCTGCTACTTCTATGGCTTCAACTTCCATAATCTTAATAATTCTCCTATTTGTAATTCGCTTTCGGTTATAGCATTTCTGAATTTGTTATTCGTTATTTGTTCATCGTTATTTGTCCTTGAGTTAACTGGTCACTGGTCACTGGTCACTGATATAATCTTGGGGAGGTTTGGTTTCTCTATAAAGTTTAAGGAACAGTATGGCATCAATCCGAGAGTTGCATCAACAATTGGTTAATAAGGAGCGCTCCGCCCTAGAAATAACACAGGAAACTCTGGCTCGGATCGAGACAGTGGAAGCAAAGGTACATAGTTTTTTACACATTTTAGCGGAAGAGGCTCAGGCAACAGCGCGAAAAGTGGATGGAAAGATTGCCAGTGGAGAATCGATCGCGCTTTTAGAAGGTATCCCGATCGCCATTAAAGATAATATGTGTATGGCAGGAGTTCCCACCACTTGCGGCTCTCGTATTTTAGAGAATTTTGTTCCTCCCTATGAATCCACTGTCACCCGCAAACTGAAAACAGCAGGATCAGTTTTATTGGGAAAAACCAATCTTGATGAGTTCGCTATGGGAAGCTCTACGGAAAATTCTGCTTATAAGATCACTTGTAATCCGTGGGACTTATCACGAGTCCCTGGGGGGTCTTCGGGAGGATCAGCCGCCGCAGTAGCAGCAGAAGAATGTGTGGTGGCGTTGGGATCAGATACAGGAGGATCAATCCGTCAACCTGCGTCGTTTTGCGGTGTGGTGGGCTTAAAACCCACCTATGGTTTAGTGTCTCGCTTCGGCTTGGTGGCGTTTGCTTCTTCTTTGGATCAGATTGGTCCGTTTGCTCGTACAGTGGAAGATGCGGCGATTTTATTAGGGGCGATCGCTGGTCATGATCCTTCTGATAGCACTAGCTTAAAGGTAGAAATTCCCGACTATACCCAATATTTAACCCCAGAATTGCCCAAAGAACCGAAATTAAAGATTGGCGTGATTACAGAGACATTCGGGGAAGGACTCTCGGAGGAAGTCAAAACATCCGTCCAAGCAGCAATTCAACAGCTAGAAACCCTTGGCGCAGAAATTGTCGAAGTCTCCTGTCCTCGTTTTCGCTATGGCTTACCTGCTTATTACATTATCGCCCCTTCTGAAGCCTCTTCCAACTTAGCCCGTTATGATGCGGTGCGCTATGGAAAACGCTATGAAGACGCAGAAAACCTACTCTCCATGTACACCAAAACCCGCGCGGAAGGGTTTGGGGCTGAGGTGAAACGACGGATTATGGTAGGAACTTATACCCTTTCTGCTGGTTATTATGATGCTTATTATCTGAAGGCGCAAAGGGTACGGACGCTGATTAAACAAGATTTTGAAAAAGCCTTTGAAACGGTTGATTTGTTAGTTTGTCCCACTGTTCCCACTACGGCGTTTAAAGCAGGGGAAAAAACCGATGATCCCTTGAGTATGTATCTGTCTGACTTAACCACTGTTCCTGTTAATTTGGCGGGTTTACCTGCGTTAAGTCTTCCTTGTGGATTTGATTCTCAAGGATTACCAATTGGGATGCAATTAATTGCTAATGTGTTACGAGAAGACCAATTGTTACAAACTGCTTATGCTTATGAGCAAGCAACCGATTGGCATCAGAAACGTCCTCAATTCTAGTGTTTTATGGCTTCTTGGACTCGATACTTACTTTATGGGGTAGAACTCGCCGCGATCGCCTATTTCCTCACTTGTTTCGCCTTATTGCTTGGTCAACGGCGCATTGTTTTTGCTCCGTGTAAACCGATCGTCGCAACGCCCACCGAGTATGATCTCAAGTATGAGTCGGTGTATCTCCCTGTCACCCCAGAAGAAAAGATTCATGGTTGGTGGCTTCCTGCTAAATCTCCCGATGCGCCAGTTTTGCTTTATTTACATGGTAATGGAGGGAATGTCAGTTCTAATTTACCTCGTGTTCAACGCTTTCATCAGGTCGGCTTTTCTGTGTTTCTCATTGATTATCGCGGTTATGGTTTGAGTCAAGGACGCTTCCCCAGTGAGAGAGGAGTGTATCAGGATGCAGAAACCGCATGGCGTTATTTGGTAGAAGAACGAGGGGTTGATCCAAAACAATTATATGTGTTCGGTCATTCGCTTGGGGGGGCGATCGCGATCGAACTGGCGACACGCCAGCAACAGATTCCCGGTTTAGTGGTGGAAGGGACGTTTACCTCAATTTTGAAGATGTCTCGCTACAAGGGATATCGGTGGCTTCCTGTGAATTGGTTGCTCACCCAACGTTTCAATTCCCTTGAAAAACTCCCCTCCCTCAATCTTCCCATTTTTTACATTCATGGTACTGATGACTTAGTAGTCCCTGCTGAAATGAGCGAAACCCTTTATCATCTGACGAAAGGACGGAAAGAGCTTTGGTTGATTGAAGGCGCTCGTCATAATGATGTTGCTTCGATCGCAGGAGAAACCTACGAAAAACGAATTTGGCAATTTTTGCTGCAAGATACCACTGTTAAACACTCCGAATCCTGCAAGTAAAGCCCTACAACCCCCCAATTTGAGGCGATTTAATTGTTATAAACTGGTAAAGGTAAACTGACTCCTTATCGACTATGACGGTTTCAGAAAAGGTAAAACGATTCAGCTACCTAGACATTGAGCAAGTCACCCGCGCTGCTAAAAACCCCCAAAAAGAATTAACCAAACTAATTCAAGAAATTGAAGAGACTCTAGCAGAATTAAACAATAAAATCGCAGAACAAGAAGCGGAAAAAAAAACTCATCAAACTGAGTTAGACAATCTATCAGCAAAGCTCAATCCGAGCAATCTAGAAGCCTACGAAAACACAGCTTTAGAGAGAAAAGATTACTTAGCAGTCAATAAAATTAGAAAATTACGAGGACAATGTCAAGAAGAAAAAGTAAACCGAGAACAGCAAGTCAAAGTTATTCAAGAAACGATCGAGCTATTTGATCAAAATCGCAATTTTCTAGAAGCAAAACTCTCTGAAGCGCGATCGCGTTCGCAAGTCTTAGCTGAACGCAAACCAAAATTTACTTTTTTCTCCCGTTGGCTACAGAAACTTAAAACAATTCAACTGCCATCTTTTTCCTTGAAGAGTCAACACCAACTAAAAACGAAAGAAAACAATGGTGTCTTCGCATTAATTGCCATTAATTTTGTCCTGTTTATTTTGGATGAAGGGCTGAATTTCTCCTTAATTCAAACCTTTTATCTTGATCATGATAATGTGGTTTGGTATCAGTTAGTTACCTCAATTTTTTGTCATGCTAACTGGCAACATTTATCAGGAAATCTCTTTTTTCTCTATATTTTTGGGAAATTAATTGAAGAAGAAGAAGGGGCGATCGCGCTGATTATTAGTTATTTAGTTTGTGGCTTAGGTGCAAATATTATGAGCCTAATTTTTCAGCCTAGTTATGTTGTTTCATTAGGCGCATCAGGAGCAGTTTTCGGCTTATTTACAGTCAGTGTTTTATTAAAATTAGGTTGGCATTGGCGAAGATTATTAGAAGTAATTATTTTAGGACAATTTGTCATCCAAAGACTATTATTTGAATTGCAAAACCTCGATCGCGTTGATGGGATTAATCGCATTGCTCATCTCGGAGGTGCTTTAGCAGGAGTGACTCTGATTTTGGGACTCAAACACTGGCAAGAAAAAACAAAACCTCGGGATACTTAAAAACCATCTAAAAGTTGTAGGGTGGCATTGCCCACCCGATTTAAGTTTCAGGCTTTTTATAGCGCTACAGGTTTTGTTTGGGACATTCTGGAGAATAGTCGCGACCGTCTCGGTCGCTAGTCTTTTTAAGAACGTCCTAACCTGATTTTGTAGTGCTATATCGGGTGTTTCGTCTTCAATCTAGTGCGTCAGATTTACCTGATCTCGTT
>CAYXDG010000111.1:0-8244 GCA_964463655.1 uncultured Dactylococcopsis sp. | reverse complement strand
CTCCTAGCTATTTTGTTTCATCGGTAGGGGGCGCTTCTTTAGAGACACTTAAAGGGTATATCCAGAACCAACAAAAGCTCATCCTAGAAGGACGGGGTTTTAAACCCAATTTTTTGATAACTTGATTTTTCTCTGGCGAAAGTCTGCGTATCCCAAAAAATGGTCACAATATTCTGGTTATTTTTCCCTGACTAGCTTTGTGTTGAGTGCTGTGTGAGAGACTGTTGATAGAATGCTTCTAATTGGGTAAGATTGCAGTTGAGCGTGTAGCGTTCTAGAACACGCGATCGCGCTTTCTCTCCTAAAACTTTGGTTAATTCTGGATGATCTTGCAAAACGGGTAATAAGGTTTTCAATTGGGTGGTGACGCGATTGGTGCTTAAAACAACACCAGCGCCTTTTTCTAAGACTTCTCCATCGGCACCCGCATCTGTGGCGACACAAGCAACTCCACAGGCCATTCCTTCTAACAAGGAAATAGATAATCCTTCCACTAGCGAGGGTAAAATAAACACATCTGCTGCTCTGAGAATGGCAATGCGCTTATCCTCATCAGGAACAAAACCCAGCCAGATGATGCCATGACGTTTATTGTAAAATGGCTTGAGAGAATTCACTAACGGACCATCACCAACAATCACTAATTTAGAATGTTTCTCTAACCCGCAACCTTTCCAAGCGCGAAGCAAAGATTCTACATTTTTCTCGACAGAAACTCTTCCCTGATACACAAATAATCGTTCAGCATTAAAATGAGATTTAAAGTCTGATTCTCCTGGGGAGTATTTCGTTTCATCCACACCATTGGGAATTACGGCTAATTTCTTGGCAGGGACTCCTAAGCGGATTAATAAATCTTGTTGAATGCGAGAAAAAATAATGACTCGATCGTAGTGGGCTAAAAATGGGGCATAGAGTTGATAAGTTAAAAACTGGGTACTAGACTTAAAGTTGCGGAGTTTGCTGTCAAAAGGGGGGTGAAATGTGGCAACAACGGGAATATTTAATTCTTTGCAGATTTCGGGAAGACGGAAATCAAGGGGAGAAAGGGTGAGAGAGGCATGGACAAGATCAGGCTTAAGGTTTTGTAGCGATCGCCGTAACCGATTAGTTGAGCCGAGAGTAGGAATAGTATAAACCTGAGATTTATACAGAAAGGGTAACTGCACCTCAGTCACGCATGACCAGTTATCAGAGTCTATTTCTTCTTGAGCAAAATGGACAAAACTAACGTCATATCCTCGGTCTAACAGAGCATTGGTAATATTGCGACTATAGGTGACATTCCCACAAAAAGGCGATTTTTTTCCCAACCAAGCGATGTGCATGCAACTAAAAACTCAACAAGGGATAAAGGTCATTGCTATCATCAGCAGTGACTGAAGCAAAGGTCTTGATCAACACGGCTTTGTGTCAAGCAGTGTAATCTCTGACCGATAACTAACCAAAAATTGTTAATGGTTAATTGTCAATTGTCAATTGTTTTTTCCCGTTTGAGCAATATATCGAGTGAGAAACCCTCCTGCGATTGTGATTCCAGCTAAACTTAACAAGACGGTTTGCAAGCCAAATATTGTCTCAGCGACACTGGCTAAAGCAAGGGGTAAACTTAAGGCGATATTGACGGCATTATTTTGCAAGCCAAAGACCTTTCCGCGCTTGTTTTCAGGGGTTTCTTCTTGAATGGTAGTTTGCATCGGAATTCCCACTAAAGAGGCGAAAAAGCCTAAAAAGACGGTCATAACAAACGCTAACTTGAGATTCCCTGTGAAAAAAGCTAACCCTGCCAGTGCAATCGCCATTCCCAATGATCCCCACAAGCTCAATTGCGTCCGTGAGATGCTTTCTCCCCAGTTTCCGAGGAAACCAGCACCAACGACCATCCCGACCCCTGCTGCTGCTAAAATAAAGCCAAACTGGTCGGCATCGAGGTTAGGGAGAGTTTCCGCTAAGCGCACGGCTAAGACGGCTAATGCAGCAAAGACGCAGAAGAGAATGATTAACTGTATCATTGCATTGCGGACACGATGATTATTGCGGAGATATTGTACCCCTTCCCAAATATCTTGGAAAACATGAGGTCTTTCGCTCTCAATGTGAATCCTCTCTTTCGGATTGAGGGGAATTAACAATAATCCTGCGATCGCATAACCTGCCCCGACCACAAGCTCTTTACTAAAGTCCCAAGTCAGCCCGATCGCGTGAGCAAACTTCTCTGTTAATCCTAACAAAGGTTCGCCCACAGCAAAGCCAATGATCACAGAAGCCATCATCGTAGTCGTGTAAAGAGAGTTAGCGGGAAGCAAGTTTTTCCGCTTCACTAAAAGAGGGATCGCCGTCTGTTCAGCAGGGGCGAAAAACTGGGTTAAGGTGGAAACGAGGAAAGTAATCATTAACAGACACCAGAAACCTACAGGAAGATTAAACCAATCCGCGAAATCTTCTGTAAAATAGAGCAAAGCAGGGACTGACCAAACTAAAAGCCCACGAGCAAGGTTTGTTCCCACTAAAACGGCTTTTTTCGACCAGCGATCGACATAAACCCCCGCCAATGATCCAAATAAAATAGCAGGAATGGTAAAGGCGATCATGATCGCAGAAACCCAACCGCTAATGGTTTGGTCAGGGCGCTGAAAATGACTAGCAATAATACTAATCATTAAAACTAAATAGACTTTATCAGCTAGTTGGGAAAAAACCTGACCGCTCCAAAGGGTTAAAAAGCGATAATTTTTTAAGACGGGAAGAAACCCCTGTGTGGTATCTTCAGCAGGGGTTTCAAGGTTGGTATTTGTGGTGTTTGTTTGTTCTTGTTCTGATAGTTTCATTTGATTTGTTATTGGTTATTTGTTATGGGTTTCCCCCTTATGAAGCTGGAGCAAAGCGTGAGGAGGCTAGGGGGGATCGTTCTTCGGGATACAACCTGTGGTAGTTAACACGCGAACCCTGTCGGGGGGAGCAGCGCGCGAAGCACCATCAACCATCAACCAAATTTAATGAACCATGATTAATTGTTCTACTAAACTTGCTGAACGAATAGTATAATGAAAGTGGTATTCTGTGTAGTTTCGCAGTAGTTGCTCGATCGCCTGTAAATGAACAATATCTGCGGAAATATCAGCGCTAAGGGTGGGTTCAGATAACTGTTGTAATAACATTAATTCAGCTAAGCTCAAAACATGATTAACTGATTCATTCCCTTGAAAAATAATTCCTCCTGCTTGATAACTAAAGCCAATGCGCCCATGAGGATCACGCTGATCTAAGTTTAGCGGACGTTGCGTGAGACAACAGCGATATAGTTGGGGGGCGATCCCTGCTAGGGAAAGAAGGTGAAACATTCCTTGATTGAGCAAACATAAAAGCATTTTTGGGTTAGGAGAACAATCTTCAATACGATGGAGATGTTCCTGCAAGAGGGTAAAAAGTTCCGTTTGCGGTTGTTCACTGAGAGCAAAACGGAGGACAATTTCTACCAGATACTGACTCACCGTCAGTTTTCCCAAGTTTTGACTCAGTTTGGAATGGGTGTACAGGGTTTCTGCTTGGGTTAAACGGTATAGTGAAGAGCGCCCCTTAACCAATAACATCTGATTGACAACCAACAATTCACTACGCCCCCGTAACCGCGATTGATATTTTCGCGCTCCTCCCGCAACCGCTTGAATCAGACCGTATTCTGGGGTTAAAATCGTTAATAGGCGATCGCGCTCACCGAAAGGCTTTCCTTTCAAGTTAATGCCTGTTGCTTGATAAGTCTGACTCATGCTCCCTCTACACTGACATTCATGCTTAGCCTAACAGGAATCTAAGGGCGCTCTCCATCCCCTAAGTAACTGATTTTTTCTTGTTGTTGAATCAGGGAGATACCGTGAGATGTCCCCAACCGCGTTGCGCCAGCATCAATGAGCGCGATCGCACTTTCTAGGTTACGAATCCCTCCAGAGGCTTTAATTTCTACTTGTCCACGACTTGCTGCCCGAATTAACTCCACATCTGTGACAGTTGCACCACCAAACCAGCCCGTGTTGGTTTTAATAAAAGTAACCCCAGCATCTAAAGACAGGGCCACAGCTAGCTGTTTTTCTTCCTCTGTTAAGAGTCCAACTTCTATAATGGCTTTGACCACAACGCCAGTTTCTTCGCAAATTTGGGCGATTTCGCGATTAACACGCTCTCGCGCGCCTCCTTTTAGCCATCCTAAGTTAATCACCACATCAAGCTCGGTTGCGCCATTTTCCACTGCTTCTTGGGCTTCATAGAGTTTGGTTGCGGTGGTCGTTGCTCCTGTAGGAAACCCAATCACTGCACAGACTTGGGGGGCTTTTCCCTGTAAATATTCCGTTGCGATCCGCACCGCACTGGGATAAACACAAACTGCGGGAAAATCATGTTGCCAGGCTTCCTGACACCATTGTTGCACTTGTTCGGCGGTTGCGCCAGGAATCAATAGAGCATGATCGATATAGCTGGCGATGTCAATATCTCTACGAGTGGTCATTCTTTAACTTCTAGCAATTTTCTCCATTTTTTCAGCTTTTTGGTGGGCTGCTTCTGCTTGCAATTCTTCCACCACATCCCAAGCAATAGCGCATTCAGATGATGTGCGTCCGTTCACTTCACAGGTTTGACGTGCGTTGGCGATCGCTTTTTGGATTTCTTCTTGTAGAATCCTCTCTTTCGGTTTTTCCGCAAAATCGCTCTTTCTGAGGATATCCGAGGTAGAAACTAAGCCTAGTAATTCTTCCTGAATCACAGGCGCATGGTGAATATTCACTTGACTAAACAATCGTGCAATGTATTCTACCCCTAAGTCGGGATTGACTATCACACAGGGTTTGGTCATCACCTCATAGACTCGCATTTCTTGGGGGTCTTTCCCATAAGCTGCCACTTTTTTGACAATATCGGTTTCGGTGATAATACCATAAGCATCTCCTTCGCGACGGCGATCGACAATTAAGCAGCGAATATTTTTGTCTTTCATTAAGTTGACGGCTTCCGCGATCGTGGCTGATCCTTTAATTTTCACCACATCTGCGGTCATAATGTCTTTAGCTGTCATCATCATGACGGTTTCCTCCCAACACCGTTGGTTATCCTTTCTTGGTTAACCTTATCATCTTACCGCGCTTTTCCTCCAAAAAATTGATCATTTATGATTTATAGTTTCAATCTACTAACGATTTTTTGTTAATCTTAATTGTGTTCCTTCTTCATTCCAATGCACCTGATCAAAGATTTGATATAAAATGCACATCCCGCGACCGTTTTCTGAGTTTTCCTTAGGAAGCAAACTAATGGGATCATTTTGGCAACAGCGTTGGGGGACAAATCCAGCGCCATTGTCAGTAATCAGCCAGCTACAATAATTTGTCATCACTGCATACTGGACAATGACGGTTTTACTCGGATCGAGTTGATTCCCGTGTTTTGCTGCATTGACTAACGCTTCTTGTAATCCTAACCGTACTTCCGCTTGCCAGTCTGGGGGGACTTTTGCAATGAGCAGGTCTAAAATGGGGCTAAGATAGAGAGTCGAAGCAAAACTCACTGTCCCCCAGTTGCATTTTGTTGGACGGGGTGATAAAGCAATCACGGGCTATTACCTCTCTTTTTTTAGGTCTAATCGAAGAGATCATTGAGGAAATAAATCGGTCATGAAAATCCCTTGATCAGTGAGGAATCGCTGCCAAACTTTATGGGAATTTTCTGTATTCATTATATCAAAATTTTAACAAGGGTAAAACCCCTCTATTCTTTTGGGGAATTTCCGACTTTTAAAAACACAGCACATTCGATGTGAGCAGTTTGGGGGAAAAAGTCTGCCGGTTGAATCTGGGTGATTTCATAACCACCAGCAGCGAGGATTTTTAGGTCTCGGGCTAAGGTGGCAGGACGACAACTCAGGTAAACTATGCGGGGGGGTCGAGTTTGGATTAAGGTGTCTAAAACGGCGCGATCGCAGCCTTTGCGAGGGGGATCGAGAAAGACCACATCAGGGGTCATTTCCAGTTGGGGGAGCATATTTCCCACGTTACCCACTGCAAAGGTGACATTTTTGATTTGATTGTACTCAGCATTGTGTTTCCCCTGCTCGATGGCACTCGCTTGTGATTCAATTCCCACCACTTGTTTGGCTTCCTTAGCGAGGGGAAGGGTAAATGTTCCCACCCCACAATAGGCATCAATGACAGTTTCTGTCCCTGTGAGAGCCAGTTGGTCTAAAATGTGGTAGCAGAGGGCTTCTGCGGTTTCTGTGTTCACTTGGAAAAAGGTATCAGGACGCAAAAAGAAGGTTAATCGGGCAAATTCTTCTCTTAACACTTCTTTTCCTGCGATACAGCGTGTTTCGTTACCCAGAATAATGTTGTTGCGTTGGGGATTTTGATTGAGACACACACCGACTAATTCGGGAAACTGGTTTAACCAAGTCTCTGCTTGGTCTTCAATTCCTTCTAGATTCCAATCTGTTGTAATTAAGGTTAATAAGACTTCTCCTGTTTTTCGTCCGATTCTCAGGGCTAAATGACGCAGTTTTCCTGTTTCTCTGGCTTCATTGTAGATTCCCCAACCTTTCGCTTCAATATCCTGTTTAATTTGGGCTAAAAAGGGGTCTAATCGGGAATCTTGGACAGGACATTGATTGAGATTGACTAATTTGTGCGATCCTTTGCGATAATAGCCCGCTTGGACATTGCCAGTGGCAGAACGTTGCAGGGGATAAGTAACTTTGTTACGATAATGCAATCCGCTTGGACTGCCGATTACTGGCGCAAGGGGAGGGTTTTTAAAACCGCCAATTCTTTCTATTGCATCAAGAATGACTTCCTGTTTTGCCTCTTTTTGGTATGCTAAGTTTATATGTTGCCACTGACAGCCCCCACATTTATCCGCAACTATACACTGGGGGCGAATGCGATGGGGAGAGGGTGAAAGGAGTTTTTGCAGTTGCCCATAAGCGTATTGGGGTTTGACGCGCACTAAACGCACTAAAGCGCGATCGCCTGTCACCGTATCAGGAACAAAGACTACACGATCTTCCCAACGTCCCACTCCATCTGCGCGATCGCTGAGATCGCTGATTTCGACTTCTATTAAACCGCCTTGTTGCCATGTTTGGGAGTTGATCTCAGTTCCTGACATAATTTAGAGGATTTTGGGGAGCGCGAGGCTTACGGGCAACCTAGCTTTTCTGACCTATTCACTATTCTAATCCTCTTCATCCCAAACTACAGAAATTTGTTGACCCGTCCTGCTGGCTAAAAAATCCCAAAACCTCTTCAAAGCAAGCAATACAAGAATTTCATCCATAAGTTGATCAAAAAGACAACAAACGGTTATACTGGTGATAGCGTTGAACAAAAAAGCAACCAGCCCTCAATTCGCAACAGGAGACAAGATGGACTTTAACTCATACGTTTATAGTGTTAAAGCAGCGAAACGACTCTTTGAAAATGCGAAAGGAGTCCAAGTACGCGATCGCGATGTGTTAGTTATCTTTGAAGATGGACAGACCGAAAGCCATCCCCAAGCGCTCTTCAAAAAGCACTTTGCCGAATATCGTAAACAACTGGGTCAACAGTTACAAAATGCTTGGCAAAATAGCGAAACCCAATGGTCAGTGGGGATTTACCAAGTGCAAGTGGAATTAGACCGTTTAATTTGCAACTGTCAGGACTATAAAAACCAGCAAGCTGTGGGAATTAAGCGAGCGACTTGTAAACACGCTTATGCGGTTTTATTTCAATTAGGGTGTAATTCTCTGAGTGAATTTATCCATCAGAAAACCAGAGTGACAACTGATCCCCAAAAGGAAGGAACGCTTCCCTCTTGCTGCCGAGAGTGTCCTCTCTCCAAACATATTGATGGCGATCTCGATCGAGGTCGTTATCTTTGTGGGGGATCAATTCTTAGCGATTTAGTGGTTAGAGGTCATCACAAACCTTCTCTTCTTTGTCAAAAAGCAATCCAATCTTACTATCGAAAAGCACGATCACCTTTCTAAAACCTAATCTGGAGATTCAAGAAATGGTACAAACAACCGAAAAACTATCCCCTCCTTCTGCACCTGCACAATGGACGATCGCGCAGACAATTGAAACCCTTTCCCGTCCGTTACCAAAAGGGTTGATCAAGAAAAAAGGTCAATTTGACTACTTACCCTGGCAAGAAGCGCAACGGATTCTGGTTGACAACTCCTCTGCCTAAAGGCGAGAGGATTCTTCCTTCACAGAATGATGC
>CAYXDG010000110.1:0-8708 GCA_964463655.1 uncultured Dactylococcopsis sp. | reverse complement strand
GGGGCTGTGTGCGGAACTTGGTTCCGCACCTTGAAAGCCCCGTCTCCCCCTAACCTTCGGTATAGAGGGAGTCTCCAGCACGAAGAAAAGATGAGGAGTGTTCAAAACAAAAGGATGAAACAACAACTAAAAAAATTACTAGCCATTACCCTGTTAACCAGCACCTTCAATGTTGGTTTTGTCGAAGAAGGATTCGCGATCGAAGGGTCAGTGTCCAAAAAGAATGATTTCCCATCGCAACCCTTGAATGAGCTAATTGCGCGGATGCAAGGAAGAGCGTCTTGGTATGGGCCAGGGTTTCACGGTCGTCGCACCGCTAGCGGAGAAACTTTTAATACTTGGGCTTATACCGCAGCCCATCGTAGTTTACCCTTTGGGACAAGGGTCAGAGTCACTAATCTCAGAAATGGTCGCGCCGTTGTGGTTAGAATCAACGATCGCGGTCCTTATAGTGGCGGTCGCGTGATTGATTTGTCCAAAGCAGCAGCCCAAGCGATCGGAATGGTGCGATCGGGGACAGCACCTGTTCGGATTGAAATTGTTGGACGCTAACCAAAAAAACTAAGATAAGCTAAAACAGGTAACAACAGTGAGAGCCTTTCTCTCGCTGTTTAATCTGTTGAGAGAGGAAAAGCCAGTGCGTCTGTTTAGAACGATCGCGGGAGTCCGAACCCAACTCAAATCGGTCTGGCAAAACGATCAAAGATTGGCGTTAGTGCCAACAATGGGAGCGTTACACTCAGGTCACCTAGAATTAATTGCTCAAGCAGTAGCAGACAATGATGTGGTTGTGGTCAGCATTTTTGTCAACCCTTTACAATTTGAACCTGGTTCCGATTTAGAAAAATATCCCCGTCAAATCGAACAGGACTGTCAAGTTTGTGAGGAAGCAGGGGTTGACATCGTTTTTGCCCCCACAGTGCAAGAATTGTATCCTAACGCTTCTTCCGCACAAGGGACAGAAAACCAAGAAGAGATGACTCGTGTGATTCCTCCTTCATCTATGACCTCTCAGATGTGTGGTCGCAGTCGTCCTGGCCACTTTGAAGGGGTGGCAACGGTTGTCACGAAATTATTTAATATTATTCAACCCCAAACGGCTTATTTTGGCCAGAAAGACGCTCAACAGTTAGCCATCATACGCCGTTTAGTAGCTGATTTGAATTTTCCTGTAGAAATTTTGGCTTATCCCATTGTTCGCGAAGAATCTGGATTAGCTTATAGTTCCCGCAATCAGTATTTAAGCGCTGAAATGAAGGTAAGAGCGCAAGGACTTTACCAAGGGTTACAAAAGGTCAAACGCTTGTTTGATCAAGACAAAATACGCAGCGCGGAGGAACTGCTACAATCTCTCCGTGAAGAGGTAAGAGGTTCAGATTCTCGATTAGATTATACAGCTTTGGTCAATCCTGATACGTTACAACCCCTCAAGGCAGTGGAAAAAAAGGCGTTACTGGCGTTAGCAGTTTATGTGGGAGACACGCGGTTAATTGATAATATTGTCTTACGCGATCGCGCTCCCATTATTGCCATTGATGGGCCGGCTGGGGCTGGAAAATCTACCGTAACCAGAAGCGTCGCCCATGAACTCGGCTTGTTGTATCTTGATACAGGGGCAATGTACCGCGCTTTGACTTGGTTGGTGTTAAACTCTGAGATTTCCCTCGATGATGAAGCAGGGATTGCAGAATTAGTCTCTCAAGCAGATTTAGAATTGGTTTTAAGCAACCATCCAGAAATCCCTGTTCAAGTTTCTGTTAATGGGCAAGATGTGACCAAAGCAATTCGCACTCAGTTAGTGACTCGGAATGTTTCGGCGATCGCAGCCCAGAAAGTCGTGCGGGACCAATTACTCCAAGAACAACGTCAATGGGGAGAGAAAGGGGGATTAGTCGCGGAAGGAAGAGACATCGGGACTCATGTTTTCCCCAACGCGGAGCTAAAAATCTTTCTCACCGCTTCAGTCAGTGAACGCGCTCGTCGCCGACAACAAGAACTGATGACTCAAGGACAAGAAAACATTGATTTTGTTCAACTACAACAGGAAATTCAACAACGAGATAATTACGACAGTGATCGCGCGATCGCTCCTTTACGAAAAGCAGATGATGCCCTTGAATTAGTCACCGATGGTTTAACCATTGAACAAGTCATCGAGAAGATTATTCAACTATATCGCGATCGATTTTTTAAGAGTCCGTGAATGTCATCCCGCTACAAGGCTTGTATCCACTCTTTTACCTGATAATCTGTCCAAATGCCATTTTGCCAATAGGGATCATTTTCCACTAACTGGCGAACTGTTGCTTCATCAGGTGCATCGTACAAACCAAAGACTTGTTTTAAATCTTTTGTCGGACCAATGGTTAACAAAACTCCCTGTTCTTTTTGTTCCTTTAAGCCATCGAGATGAGCTTGGCGATAGGGAGCGCGTTTTGCTTCTACGTTCTCGCAATAATTACCCCATAAAACATATTTTGGCATGATTTTAACTCCTTAAAGTCACAGTAAAGGTTTCCTTTAGTGCTGTACGAACTTTGTCTAAAAGGGGTTCGACTTCTTCATCGGTTAAGGTGCGATCGCTGGCTTGATAGGTTAAACTAAACGCTAAACTGCGCTGTCCTTCTGGGACATTTTCCCCCCGATACTCGTCAAACACTTCCACATTTTCTAACAGTTTGCTCCCGGCTTTTTGCATCACGTCAATTAACGCGGCTACAGGCAAATCAATGGGTGCATACAGTGCCATATCTCTGGAAACAGCAGGATAGGTGGAAAACGGAGTAAAGCGAGACTGAGAAATATTTTTATTGGCTAAAGCGTTTAATAAGACTTCCCAATCAAAACTGAACACATACACCGCATCAGGAAGGTCATTTTCTTGACGATATTGGGGATGTAACTCTCCGAAAATGCCTAAATGTTCTCCGTCCAAGGATAAATGCGCTGTACGCCCTGGATGGAAGCGTTCCTCCCCTTGTACCCCCTGATAGGTTGCAGTGACTCCTATGCGGGTAAAGGCAGCCTCTAATAAGCCTTTTGCTTGATACCAACTCATCGGTTGTCCCTGACCAGAGGTTGTCCAACGTCCTTGGGGGAACATCTCTCCTCCCATGATACCAGCCACTATGTCTGCTTCTCCCACTCCTGTCTCGGTTTGCCAAAAGCGTCGTCCAATTTCAAAAGCATTTAAAGCGCCATTTCCCCGCGCCAAGTTGTAGGAAAACGCATTCACTAACCCAGTGATTAATTCTGTTCGCAGAGCCGAATATTCCTGAAATAGAGGATTGGCTAGTTTAACCGCTTCCCCATCAGGTTTCACCAGCGAATAGTGCAGCACTTCCGTTAAACCAACGGCGCGAAACGCTTCACGGATGCGGTTTTTGCTTTGTTGTCGCCAAGAAAGGGTTCCAGGTTGGCTTTTTTCAGGAAGGGTGTCGCAGAAATAATCATAGCCGTAGAGACGAGCAACTTCTTCAATCAGGTCGATTTCCCTTTCTAAGTCATGGTAACGGTAAGGGGGGACAATCACTGTCCAGTTAATGGTAGCATCGTCATTTCTGGTCACTTCACAGCCTAAAGCGCTGAGGGTGCGTTCCACATCTTCAGGAGTGAGTTTGCCATCGTCACGATTGTTAACAGCCCCTAACATTTTTTGAAGGCGATCGAGCCGTAAGTTTAATGTCCGATACCATTGTTCAGCAGGGGGACGAGTGTCAGCAATGGCTGGTTCAGTGGGAGTGCCTTGAGCCAGTTCGACGAGAAGGGCGATCGCGCGATCGCAAGCTCTTTCTAATTCCGCTTGATTCACCCCTCTTTCGTAACGAGTAGAGGCTTCTGTCCGTAATCCTTGCGCTCGTGCCGACCGACGCACCGCCACCGATTCAAAGAGTGCGGATTCTAAAATAATATTCTCAGTCTGATCATAAACTTCCGTTTCTTCGCCCCCCATCACCCCAGCTAACGCCACAGGGACATCATTTGCCGTGATCAGCAAGTTGTCAAGTGTGAGTTGACGCTGTTGTCCATCAAGGGTCGTTAAAGTTTCCTCAGCATTTGCCTTGCGAACGCCAAGGGTGAGACTATCCCCCCCAGCAACACTTTTCAGGCGATCGCGATCAAAAGCGTGTAACGGTTGTCCCCATTCCAATAACACATAATTAGTAATATCAACTACATTATTAATGGGGCGCACGCCCGCAGCTTGTAACCGCCGTTGTAACCATTGGGGAGATTGAGAGAGGTTCAAGTTTGTCACTTCTGTTGCGAAATAAGCGGGACAAGCATCAGTCGCTGTTATTTGGACACTCAAGCCGATTGTTTCTCTAGGAATCGTCTGTTGGCTGGCTTCTGGAAGTTTCACCCTTTCCCCCGTTAAAGCAGCTACTTCTCGAGCCACTCCGACCATACTCAACGCATCAGCCCGGTTGGCGGTTGTGGTTAAATCCAACACCACATCATCAAGTCCGAGAATGGGATAAACAGGTTCACCAATGGTCAGATTACCCTCAGTAAAAATATGAATGCCATCGGACTCTTTTTCTAAGCCTAACTCGGCCAAAGAGCAGATCATCCCTTCGGAAGTAACACCCCGAAGTTTGCTGCGTTTAATCTTTAAGTCTTTCACAGGCAAATAAGCGCCTACAGTCGCCACAGGGACATAAACATTCGATCGGACATTGGCAGCCCCACAAACGATAGTTTTCGGGGTCTCCTCGCCGATTTCAACCGTACAGACACTCAGTTTATCTGCATTGGGATGGGCTTTCCGCTCTAAAACCTTGCCCACGACCACTCCTTCGGCAAAGCGACGGCGGTATTCAATTTCTTCCACTTCAAACCCAGCAATGGTTAGTATTTCCCCTAGGGCTTCTGGGGTGAGATTAATCTCAACAAATTCCTGTAACCAGTTCAGAGAGACTCGCATTGACTTACCTGTTTGATGTTGGAGCGACTAAAAAAATCAACCTTTCCATTCTGACCCAAAACTAGGTCGAGTTTCAAGCCATTTCCACACAGAATCTAACAATCTTTATCTTTTTTTCTTCAACAATTGAGTTATCCTAAAGAAAGTAGTCTTGAGTGAATTAACTAACAAAAGAACCTGTGCTTGATCTAACTCAAATTTGATCTAACAACGCAGTGCATGACCATTGAAACCGTCATTAAAGTTTACTCCAAGTAAAACCCCTCCAGCCACCGTATTTTTCAGTTAACAAGATGATTTACTGTCTGAATCCGTCTTGCTCCCAGCCTAAAAATCCAAACCATACCAGAATGTGTCAAAGCTGCGGTCATGATCTTAAATTGAATGGTCGCTATTTGGTGGGAAAAAAATTGGGTCATGGTGGTTTTGGAGCAACTTTTCTCGCTGTGGATACAGGTCTCCCCGGAAAACCCGTTTGTGTGGTGAAGCAGATGCGTCCAGGAGATACCAGCCCCAATTTTTTGAGTATGGCTCGGGAACTCTTTGAACGGGAAGCTGAAACCCTAGGAAAATTGGGAAATCATCCTCAAGTCCCTCGCTTACTGGGATATTTTGAAGAGTACGAACAATTTTTTTTGGTCCAAGAATTCGTCAAAGGGTCAAACCTACAGAAGGAAGTCAAAGACAACGGACCCCTGAGTGAAGAAGGAGTGCGTCAATTTTTATCAGAAATCCTGCCTCTTGTCGGCTATATCCACTCCCAAAAAGTGATTCACCGCGACATTAAACCAGCGAATATCATTCGTCGTGAGATTGATAAAAAATTAGTCATGATTGACTTTGGGGCAGTTAAAAACCGTGTGAATGAAGTGATGGCAGCAGATTTATCAGGAAAAGAGCCTCTAACGTCTTTTGCCCTTGGGACTCCTGGCTATGCTCCACCCGAACAAATGGCAATGCGTCCCACCTATGCCAGTGATATTTATAGCTTGGGGGCAACTTGTATTTATTTACTGACAGGACGTTCTCCCAGAGATATTGGTCATAACTCACAGACAGGGGCTTTGGATTGGGAACCTTATGTTGATATTGGTAGCCGTTTGAAAAAAGTATTGCGGAAAATGCTAGCAGTAGGCGTGGACAAACGCTATCAGTCTGTGCAAGCGGTGTTAGAAGGACTAGAGATGGAGGCTTACGACAAAGGTCTATCTCGGGGTCTCGTCAAGCGTAATCCCCTTGAGGAGGAGGATGAGGAGGAGGAGATTGACTTTCATTCTCAAACTGTTAAGCAATTAGCAGAAGCAACTCGCATCTGGCGCGCCCGTCGAGGATTGCCCACCAGTAAGAACCGCGATCAAGAAACTAATTATAAGGTTTTTCCTAGTGGAATGTCACAGGACTCTCACCTGCGGAAGCTGAGCGCAAAAGAGCTTTATCGCCAATATCGAAGTGGGAGACGAGATTTTTCTCAAGTGAATTTGTATCAGCTTGACTTAGAAGAAGCTAATTTGAAGCGGGGAATTTTTCGCCAGTCAAATTTAATGCAGGTGAATCTTTGCGGGGCAGACTTAAGACAAGCTGACTTTGCCAATGCCAACTTACGGCGGGTGATTCTCAGAGAAGCAAAATTGAATAATGCCTTTTTTAGCAATGCTGATTTACAAAAGGCTGATTTACGTAAAGCGGATTTAACTTTAGCCAATTTTCAAGGTGCTAAGCTCGATCAAGCCGACTTCTCGGGTGCTAATTTAACCAATGCCAAGATTACGGAAGAGCAGTTAAAACAAGCTAAGGTGAATTGGGCAACTATTATGCCCAATGGTAAGCGGGCTTTATGGTAGAAGATGGGGAGAACAAAGAACAAAATTTGATAAAGTGATGATGACCCTTTTTTGACCGCAAACAGGAGAACCGCTTGGGTATTGACCTTCGGAGTTACGTCTATTTAGATAGCCTACAAGTGCAACACGCTGCCTATATGGGAACGGTATCCCTTGGTTTTTTACCCCTACCAGGGGATACATCGCTATGGATTGAAATTTCTCCAGGAATTGAAATCAATCGCATTACTGATGTTGCTCTCAAGGCGACTAATGTTCGTCCAGGGGTGCAGGTTGTGGAGCGTTTGTATGGACTCTTAGAAATTCATTCTTCCCAAAAAGGAGATGTTAAAGTTGCCGGAGGAGCAATTCTAGACGCTTTGGGAGTTTCTGTACTCGATGGCTTAAAACCGCGAGTCGTTTCTAGTCAAATTATTCGCAATATTGATGCTCATCAAGCACAATTGATTAATCGCACTCGTCGAGGTCAGATGCTCTTGACTGGGGAAAGTTTATATGTTTTTGAGGTTGAACCCGCGGCATTTGCAGCGCTAGCCGCCAATGAAGCTGAAAAAGCTGCTCAGATTAATATCTTACAAGTGTCAGCAGTGGGGAGTTTTGGACGGCTATATTTGGGGGGGGAAGAACGAGATATTATTGCTGCTTCTCATGCGGTTAAGGGTGCGATCGAGAATGTTCGGGGGCGAGAGCATGATCAGGGTTAACTTCTAATACATTATTTATTCTTCATTTAAATTCAGTTCAGGACTTTGACATCCTCCCCGCCCTAAAGGGCGGAGATTCCTACTAGAACAAACTTAATTGTTTGTCCTCTCGGTGGGTTGACGCTTCAACGGGAACAGCTACCGAATCGGTAGTCTCACACTCCCTCCAACATCCGTTTTGAGTCTCAGGGAGCCCGCCCGCGACTATTTTCATTCTAACGCAAAAGCCGTCCTAGAAGGTGTTCCTGAGCCTGTCGAAGGACGGGGCTTTAAACCCAATTTTTCGATTCCTTTCTGGCACTGGAGGATTACGAGTCAACTCCAAGATCTCTTTCCTTTCTGATTCCGTTAGACGAATTTTTAATCTAGCTGGCATAGAATGATCTTGCTGTTTTAACTACTTTTTTATTTTACGTTTAATTCAGACCACCTACTTATTTAGAAGGAGAGGCGATCGCGCTCCCCTTCTTTGATCCGTACTGGCGTGGGGATGAATCTTATACTAACAGTGTCAAAGGGCGATAGTTAATGGTTTGAAAAGTTACTTGTTTGGTCTGGGGCTGATATAAAGTATAGGTGGCTGTTTGGGGCGTTTGTCCCACATTCCCCACACCAATTACTCGACAAGATGGGAGGGTTTCTTGCGATGTTTGTTGTTTGGTTTCTAAGGTGCGGGTGGTGGAATCAAGACTAGCCGTTTCCACACTGTATTCAAAAGTTAAGCCCGATCGCCCACAAAATAAGGTTTCTGCTTCTGCTCTCAGGGCGCGATCGCAAATTTGAATCGCTGGTGTTTCAGGAGTCAGTTCATCATCATAACTTACGGTACTGCCATGAATCAGTAAACAGTCTTCTTCATGGAAGCCAAAGTCTAAACTGCGTAACCATTGTACAGTTTCTCTGGAAACAGATTCCCATAACTGTAAAATAGCATCAGCACCATAACGATCGCGCAATTCTGGGGCTTCTCCAAATCCACTCAAAGCATATAAGTTAAAACATTGTTCTTCCCACCACCCTGTACACACTTGCGGTTTCACTTCATCCGCGTGAGGAAACTGAATCCGTTTCACCACTGCTTCGTTATCGCCCTGTAGCCCAATGATATCTCCTAGAATGTAAATCGCTGTCACTGGAATCTCTTGCTGGTAAATATCAGCGAGAACCGCTTCATAAGCTGGTAAATTCCCTTCAATCCCGCTTAAAATTGCCCACTGTGTCATTATTCCTCCTGCT
>CAYXDG010000109.1:0-9310 GCA_964463655.1 uncultured Dactylococcopsis sp. | reverse complement strand
AAAAATATAAAGCCGTCCTAGAAGGACGGGGTTTTAGACCCAAATTTTTGATAAAACAGCCTTGCCTTCGACAAGGAGAGGGAGAATTTTGGATAGATATCTGACCTACTTATAGTTTGCTAAGCATTATGATCAGAAGAATATCTAGAGATTTATTTAACAGCCAAGTTAGGAAAGTCTGATTGTTTTGTTTCTTCTAATCGAGAATTAATTAAGGCGATCGCAGCGTTTGAATGCTTAACACCTCTCGAATTTATCCATAAGTTTTTAGGTTGAAGTGGCGGTTATTGCAACGAACGGTGATGTGATAGCGGGACTTACTGAAATCCTTAAAAGGGGTTTGTGGTGTTACCCTGATCCTGCCGAAAATAGAGTGACAAGTGTAGCATTTTTTTGACATCTCAGATCAGATTTCAGAAATATCAGCTAAGTAATTTTCACATTAATTTTAGTAGATTGATGTGGAAATTGGTAGTTGATGAACCTTGCTATCAAAAGTTATAGTTGGCAGATCATAATTGTTTTTTTTAGAATGATTGCTGAGATTTTGATTAGCTATGAAACGAGTATTAAACCCCACATACATTTCCAAAAGAGAATTGAGATGGTAGTGAGTAAATAAGGGATCATCAATTAACTCAGTTGCACCAGCACGGAAGATATCTTGCGCTTGTTTTTTAAGTTTAAAGAGATTAGCATAAATTAAGATAGGAGTATTTTTCAAAGATTCTAAGCGACGAAGGATCGAACAAAACTCAGTCGTTTTTATGGTTGACATTTCATGAGTCGTGAAGATAACATCAGGCTTCAGGTCTGGTTTATTAATTAACTCATAAATTGCCTCAGCACTCTGATCAATGACTTTAATATTATATCCTTTTTCCTCTGCGATCGCTTTGAGAAGAGCTTGGCGCTCTTGATCAAAATCGACCACTAACAGCAAAGGCTTTTTTTGATTCTGTTGAGGAAAGTTTAAAGGAGCATAAGACTTAGTAATTGTCTCTTGTGAAGAAAACTCTGGGACGAATTTAAATTCAATTAAACCTTGTTGAACATAGGGAGCAATGGTGGTTGCTAATTTCAGAAAATTACGATTATGCTTAAACTGAAAAGCCAAATTCAAAAGGGATTTTTGACCACAAAAAACTTTTGACAGATTCTCATAATTTTTTTCCGAGACCTGACTTTTTAAGACTTCTGGTTTGATTAATAAGGGTGCTTCATTAGGAGAAAACTGAGATAAACCAAGTTGCACCCATTTTTTCCAGGTTTCATAAACTGTTTCTTGTAAAGATTTTAAGGTCGGAAAGAAACGATAAGGTAAACGATAATAAGGATCAGCATGAACCCCTGCTTCCACTTCTAATTCCATCCCATCTCCAATCCCTGTTAAAGAGGATAAAGAGAGTAATTTTCTAGATTCTGATGGGTTAACAAATTGGTAAACTGGCGCTTCAAATGCTTGCACAACATCAAATAAAATTTCTTCCAATGTTCCTCTGATAATTCTTTGAATCTGATAAGCAACTAAGGAATTATTTTGAGTTAGGATTCTGAGTTCTTTACAATCACTACATTCAGTATTCCAATCAATATGCTCTAACTGAGGATTTTCTCCTGTCGCACCTAAAAATTGTCTTTGCCATCGTTGACAAGCATAAGTGTTTTCATAAGCCCAAGTTAAATCGCCATATAAAAAGTAAAAATTCCAGACTTGATCATTATTATTTCCATAAACTTTGACTCGTCCACTAAATTTATTCAGATGATAAAACATCAAATGGCGAAAGACTCGATTACAGGTAAAACGGCGTTCAGTTAGATATTTCATAGTTGACTTTTTTCTTTAAAAGACAGCAAGAATGTTTACTTTGTTCCTGTGGATGATAAAAGACTTTTCCAGTTTTTAATTAACTCAAAGTGCTGAGACTTCCGAACAAATCTTGATTCTAGTGTCATCAAATCATAAATTTGTGTCAAATTTGTGTCATTTTTCAGGAAATTTACTTAAGCTGAACCAGTCTGTATTGATTTAATAATGTGATGAAAAGTACAAAATAAAATGTACTAAAAAGGGTAGAAGAGCGATCGCGTAACGAAAAGATAGGAATTTCCTAAGAATTGACTCTTGAGGAAGTAGCTTGAGAAAATGTCCGATATAATAAAAGCACAAACCCTTGGGCGTAAAAAAACCTAATCACACCGAGTATGGATTCAGCTTTGCAATACCCAATTTTCGGGGCGGAAATAAAATGTCCCCACTGTCGTCAAACCATTCCAGCACTGACGCTAACGGATACTTATCTATGTTCCCGTCATGGAGCATTTGAAGCGGATCCAAAGACAGAAGAATTAGTTCATTTACAGTCTGGACGCTGCTGGCGAATGTGGGAAGATCAATGGTATCGACAACACACCCATCCTGATGGGATTCGCTTTGAGATTCATGAAGCACTCGATCGCCTATACACGCAAGGTTACCGCGCAACTAGAGTGATTATCGCTAATCGTTATCAAGATTTAGTCAGTTCTTATTTAGAAAAACATCGATCGCGCTGGGGAGAAAGTAGAGAAGAACAGTTGAGATTATATGGCTTACCGATCACATTTAGCCCCGATGAAGAAGAAGACCCGCGTTGGGGTGTGATTAATTTTGACTTAGAAAAAGAACCAGGGGTTCCCGTCCGTTATCCCTATTTTCGCTTGTTTGAATAAGTGGTTATTTGTTGTTTGTTCTTCGTTCTTCGGGATACAACTTGTGGTAGTTAACAATGAACCATGAACCATGAACCAATTATTTATTATTAATTGTTTAGATTATGCACCATGTTTCAATCCGCACAGGAGACATCCACCGCGCGATCGCGTTTTATGAACAATTTGGCTTCACTGTCCATGAACGATTTACCACTGGTTACACCCTCGCTTGTTGGTTAGAAGGGTGGAACTCGCGCTTAGAATTAATCCAAATTCCACAACCGAAACCTGCTCCCGATGCGTTTCACGATGAACATTATGTCGGTTATTATCATCTGTCATTTGATGTGACCGAATTTACTGAAAGTTTGCCAGAATGGTTAAATGAACTGCGATCGCGCTTTCAGGAAGCTTCAACCAAAAATCCCGAACAAATCTCTCCCTTAAAAGTATTACTTGAACCAACTCAACAGATGATTGGGGAAACAGTTTATGAAGTGACATTTATTGCTGATGCTGATGGTTTACCCTTAGAAATTATTCGGAAACAATAATGAGTGAGTAAATTATAGCCAGTCAATTTGGCAATGACCATCACTCATGAGAAATGTATTGTTCAAGAATTAGTTCTTCAATGAGAGAGAGGAAAGGAGAGAGGGAAGCTCATTAAACTGGAATTAATTGCTAAAAGTTGAAAGCAGGATTTAAGCATTAATTATGAATAGCTACACCTTAGCAGCAACACCAGAATTATTGAGCCCAGGGCAATTTAATTTAGTGTACAATGCTTTTTCTCTGACGATCGCAGCCATGATTGCTGCTGCGCTATTTTTCTTTAACAGTAAGCAGTTAGTGGGAACTCGCTATCGAGTCGCTGTGATTATTTCAGGAGTGATTGTCAGCATTGCTGCTTATCACTATTTCCGCATCTTCAACAGTTGGGAAGCTGCTTACCTCCTCGAAGAAGGAAACTATGTCGCAAGCGGACAAGCCTTTAACGACGCTTATCGTTATGTTGACTGGTTGTTAACCGTTCCGTTACTCTTAATCGAAGCAGTAGCAGTGCTAGGATTACCGAAAGCCGAATCTCGTCCCCTCTTTATTAAGCTAGCAGTTGCAGCAGTCTTAATGATTGCAACAGGGTATCCAGGAGAAGTGGCTGATACGATTAAAGGGCGTGCGATCTGGGGAGCGGTGAGTACCGTTCCTTTCGCCTACATCCTGTTTGTGCTTTGGTTTGAACTCAAAAGCGCGATCGCAGGACAACCAGAAGAAGTACAAACCCTGATCTCGGGAATGCGCTGGTTAATCCTTGCTTCTTGGGGTGTGTATCCCATTGCGTACCTGTTACCAGAAGTGGGAATCACAGGACCTGTCGCAACGGTGAGCGTTCAAATTGGTTACACGGTCGCAGACTTGCTGGCTAAACCAGTCTTCGGTCTATTAGCCTTCTCAATCGCCCGCATCAAGACTCAGACTGACGCTGAAACAGCCAATGATAGCTTACCTAGCTATGGTAGCAACACTGAAGGGCAATCACTCTCAGGCGCGAAAGCTGGGGCGTAAACCTAGACCATCCAGTTTTTAGCTAACTAATTGACAGGGGGGAATTTTTCCCCCTGCTTTTTAGATGACTATTTTGAAAAAGTAATGAGATTGGGGGGTTGGGGGGCTTAAAACGGTTGATATTGAACTGTAAAATGAAAGCCCTTTTCTTGTAAAGAATCTTCATCTAAATCAACATCAATCAAAGGAATCCCCCAATCTAGGGTCGCGATAAACCTTTCACCAATGAGCAATTCTAATCCTAACCCAACTGAAGACAAAGTTTCCCTTGGTTGTATCGCTTCCTCACCGCGATTCCAAACTGTGCCAAAATCAAAAAATGGGGTTAGCTCTAAGGTGGTTTCCCATTCTGGAATCCGTAAGATGGGTGTACGCACTTCTGCTGAGGCTAAAAAGCCATTATCCCCGACTAACAAGTCTTGACGATAGCCTCGAACTGTTAACGCTCCTCCTAAGCTAAATTGTTCTAAAGATAGTAACGATCGATCTGCGAGTTGTAATTGTGAACGCAATAGCAAAGTTGTCTCAGAAGTTAATCGCCGCACATATTGCACTTGTCCACGCCAAAGATAAAATTCTTCTTCTGATCGATCGCCATTAAGCGTAATTTCTGATCCTTCTAATCCTAGGGTAAATTCTGATCGCGCTGCGAAAACTTCTTGAGAACTGCGATTAGTATATTCTTGAAAAAACCGTAGCGCCCATAATCGCGTTTCTCCTTCTAATAAGTCTAACAGAGATGTATCTGAGGCTTGGCGATCGACCATTAATCCTAATGATAATTCTGTATTGGGTGTGCGGACAATTGGCTGACGATAGGTGGCTATAAATTGACGATAATCAGAATCAATATCAAGTTCATCAAAAGGTGCTTCTATAATTTGATTATTGGTTAAGCGGGTGCGAAAAGTCAAACGACCATCACGACCATTCAAGGGAATGGTATAGCTTAAATTATCAAGAGAATTACTCCCATCTGTATTAAAATAAGTCAGGTTAACGCGATCGCCAAATCCAAAAAGATTGCGATGATTGATTTCAATTAAACGGCGATTTGTTCCCACCACAGGAGAGCGTTGATTATCTAAAATTAGTCTTGTGGAAAAAGCGGGAGCTTCCTCTACTTCGATCATTAATAAACTTAATCCCAACCCTGACCCTGCGGTTAATTCGGCTGAGATTCTTTCAATCAGAGGATCAATTTGTAATAATTGTAATGCTTCTAATAAGGCTTCTTGATTTAAAGGTGCTTGACTTCCTAACCTTAATCTACTGCGAATATACTCTGCATTTAATCGCTCTAATCCTTCAATTTCAATGGCTTCTACTGCACCTTCCACTACTTGAATGATGACAACTCCATCCTGAAAAGATTGAATCGGCAAATAAGCACCAGAAGTAATATAGCCTTGTTCTAAATATAAATTAGTGAGGTGTTGCTGAACTTCTTGTAAGTCAATATAAGAGAGTGCTCGATCGCGAAAGGGAGCTAAAACTTCAGCTAATTGAGCAGGAGTAAAAACCGTACTATCTCTCACATAAAATTCTTTAACAACTAGCGTTTCTGGGATTTCTAAATTCGGCAACCTTGGCGCTTCATTTAGAGGAGACTCTGGGGAGACTTGTTCTTGATCAAACCTCGGATTAGTAAGAGTTTGAGCCAAAACTGATGTTTTCATTAAATTACTCAAGTAGAAGAGAAAAAAGAACTGAAAAAGTCGCTGTAAATATTTATAAGATGGAACTTTTAGCCAATTTCTCCAGACTAATCTAGCTTGAAGATTGAAGGAGGATTGGTATCGATTTAGTAAGTTATTCATTCTATCAATCAAATTAATTTGATAAGATGGCGCACATGATTGATTTGATCGCAGTTTCTACCCTTTGGGAGTTTGACTCTAATCCAGATGACAGTTATGATGCCCTAGGTTATGGATTAAGTTTCCAGTGCTGGAAATTTAACCGAGTTCAAATTAAGAGGCAAAATCTGATGACAAAAACTTCCGAAAATATCAATAAGACCGAAAGTTGGGATGCGATTAAAACGGCTCATGGCCTCTCTGGCGATGTTTCCCAACTTCAAGATTACTACGACGAATGGGCTCAAGCCTACGATCGCGATGTCTCTAACGAAGCCTACGCTGGCCCCCGGGCGATCGCCAATTTTTACCATCAAATCCGCCAAAAACATGATTCTACCCCCGCAGAAGAGGTAAAAGTCCTTGATGCTGGTTGTGGGACAGGTTTAGTGGGTGTGCTTCTCCAAAATCTTGGTTATCGTCAAATTGATGGCTTTGATCTTTCCGATCAGATGGTTGAGATTGCCGAAAAAACCAACAGCTATCAAGACCTCAAAGGCGCGATCGACATGAACGAAAAAATCGAAGCCTACAAGGATAACCAATATGATGGGAGTCTAGCTTGTGGTGTCTTTACGTTAGGTCATGTTCCCCCAGAATCCCTCAATGAGATGATTCGTTTTACTCGTCCTGGCGGTTTCATTGTGGTCAGCACCCGCAAGAGTTATTACAACTCGACAAACTTCCAAACCGTGATTGATCAATTGGAAGCAGACGGGAAAGTCAAACTTCTCGAAGTCTGGAAAGATGGCCCCTATATCACGGAAGAAGGAGCGCACTACTGGGCGTTCCAAGTGTGCTAAAAGCGAAGGCTCTCAGCCACCCAAGGTTGCAGGATTGTTTGCTAACAAACCTCCCGACCCAAGTTTACCATTGGGTCAGATGATGGGAAAGTCCTCCAGTCTTGGGAATTGATCGTTGATCATTAGGGAGACAAGCGGAGAAGAGAGAAGAAAGTTGATCTAACTCTTTTCTCTCTTCCTAAACTCTTTTCCCAACTTTTTAACAGGAAGGTTAGGGGGATAGCACCAGTTGCTAGATGGCTGGTTATTTTTAAAGTTTATTGACTATTTTAACCAAGTTATAACCACTTTTATTGCTGCTACATTACTGGCTCTTTTAAGCATTCCTATCTTATTAAAACAGTTGGGACTGTTCTTGAAAATTGATTTAAGCGGGTGCAGTCGTGCTGCGATCGCGTTCCCTTTGATCATTGCTTATAAAAATGGACTGGCTTTAATCACAGAAATAACAATCCATAAACTTAAACTCGCGATCGCAATGACCACTAAAGCTAATCCTGTCAGTAAGGCAATTAAAAAGAACCAATCCGCTTTTTCTCGTTTTTCAGAAGAAGCTAACTGCTTTTCTAATAATTCTGTATTTCTCGCATTTGCCTTCCAAAAGACATCAAAAATATCGCCAATCCCCGGCACTAAACCAATAATTGTCTCTAAGATAACATTAAAAACCATCCGTAATAATGTCGCCCGTGAAGCGCCTAAACGGGCAGATTCATAAACAATATATCCTGATAAAAATGCTCCTAAATAGTCCCCAAGTCCTGGAAATAATCCTAATAATGGGTCAAGTCCGACGCGATAAGATGTTCCCGGGATCGTAACCGCATTATCCAGTAAGTCGCTTAAACGACGCACCCGCGTAAAACCTTGATCTGTTTTTTGAAAATTGTCTGGTTGCATATTGACGCATTTCCCCAAGGGTGTGATATGATTAAAGACTAGATGGCGGCATAGCCAAGCGGTAAGGCAGGGGCCTGCAAAGCCTTTATCCCCAGTTCGAATCTGGGTGCCGCCTTTTTTGCTCTTATTTTAGTCCAGTGACTTGTCCGTGACCAGAAATGACTTCCCCAATTTCAAACGCCGAGATTCCTTCCTTTTGAAAAAAGCTGACTAATTCCTGAGAAATTTCAGGGGGAATGATTAAAACATAGCCAATTCCCATGTTAAAAGTCTCATAGAGGGTTTCGGCGCTTAAGTCTCCCTTTTGCGCTAACCAAGGGAAAATGGGGGGAACTGACCAAGTTTTGGAATCAAGATCAATCCCTTGATGATTATTTAAGCAACGGGGCAGATTTTCAGGAAGACCCCCGCCCGTAATATGAGCCATACTGTGAATTCTATAACCAGCTTTGATTGCTGCTAAGACAGGTTTGACATAGATTTGAGTAGGAGTGAGGACGGTTTCTCCAAGAGTGTTTTCTCCGAATTCGGGAAAAGTCGCAGACCAGTCAAGGTTTTGATCGGCGATAATTTTACGCACCAGACTAAAGCCATTACTGTGTAATCCCGTGCTGGCTAAACCGATCGCGCGATCGCCCACTTCCACCCGTGATCCATCTAGCAACTGATCTTTCTCCACAATTCCCACACAAAAGCCAGCGAGATCATACTCGCCTCCCTGATAAAATCCTGGCATTTCTGCGGTTTCTCCCCCTAGCAAGGCACAACCGCTATGCTGACAACCTAAACTAATCCCTTCTACCACCGCCATTAATTGCTTCGGTTGTAACTTTCCAGTAGCGATATAATCCAGAAAAAAAAGTGGCTCAGCACCCGAAGTTAAAACGTCGTTGACGCACATAGCAACTAAGTCAATACCAACTGTGCTATGGTGATTTAAAGTTTGAGCAATTTTCAGTTTAGTTCCCACCCCATCAGTCCCTGAAACTAAAACAGGTTCAGAATAACCCGTTGGTAGCTGAAAATAACCGCTAAAGCCTCCTAGTCCTCCTAAAACTTCTGGACGCTGCGTTTTCTCAATTAAAGCGCCAATTTGTTTGACGAAGGACTGTCCTGCTTGAATGTTGACCCCTGCTTGTTGATAATCCATGAATGATCCCTGATTTGTAATATGTGTTAAACTCACTTAATGTTTACTTCATTAAATTTTAATTAAGACCAAGTTATGGTAAGGTTGTCCTCAATCCCATAACCCATCCCAGCTTAACGAACCTTGGTTTAATTTTGAATCTGGGATAATGGCTGGGGAAAAATCAAAATTTGTTATCACCCCCTAAAAAAAGGTGCAAAGGTATCGGAAGCGTTAGTTTTCTAACTTATACGCTCAGAGAGAGATAAATTAATTTCTCAAGTTTCAAGATGATGTGAAGTTCAATGACTCCCCCTAAGCCTCTTGAGAGGCTATAGAGGGAGATTGACAGTCCA
>CAYXDG010000108.1:0-9455 GCA_964463655.1 uncultured Dactylococcopsis sp. | reverse complement strand
GCAGAAGCGTTCCCAGATATTCTGGGTTTGTTGTTGCTGTAAAGTAGTTGTCATGGTTTTATGATTGCTTAAACACTACAAGTGTTTTGAATGAATTGTGGCTGTTTTGCCACTTGATAATAGTATAGACAATAGATTGAGTTTTGTAAAGAGTTCTCACAAAAATTCATGAAATTGAGGAAGAAGTTAGCGGGCATGGCTGCGGGGTTGAACTTCAGAGTTCCCAGATGACGAGGGTTGTGAAGCATTAACCTGCGATCGCTGCCCTTCTTTTCTTTGGTAAGGAAGGGTCTCATTTTCAGCCAGTGCTTGCAGATTTTGATCAAGAACAACTTTCGGCTGTTCTCCAATCACAGAAGCGATCGCTGTTCCTGTTTGATCTAAAAAAGCAAAATGGGGAATACTACCCACATCGTATTGAAGCATCTCAGGAAGCCATTTGTCGTTATCAACGTTAAGCATGACAAAGTTGACGCGATCGCTATACGTTTGTTTGAGTTCCCCGATATCTTTTGCCATTGCTTGACAACTTGTACACCAGTTAGCATAAAATTCCAACAGTGTTGGTTGATTGTTACTCAAAGCGACTTCTAAGGGGGTTGCTTCCTCAGCTTGTGCTTCTAGAGAGAAGGAAGGAGTGTCAGTTTGTAGTCCCAAAAAGATTGCAACACTGATCGTCACTGCTGCGATCGCAATTAAAGTGTTACGGATACGAGCGCTTAGCGCGGTCATTCCTGACGAATTGTTGGTCATGTTCATTGAGCTTTACTCTTGGGCTAGATTTTATCACCATAGCGCGATCGCCCCTGCAAAAAGCGGCGGTAGATTTCTATTTCTAGGTTATCACCAGCGAGGATAAATAGGTTAAAGTCTCAGCACGATCGCCCTCTAAAAAAGGAGTCTCAAAGTCGCCCAATCTAGTTTCGCGATCGCTGTTTTACTCCTTCTTCTGCTGTTAATATAGTCGGTCATCAAGTTAGAATTAATGGATGAGTGTTTCTCTCCATCTCCCCCTCAACTTACACCCATTATTTGAGCAAATCTTCAGGCAAAGGAGCATCGAAATCATCGGGAACAGTAATTAAACTCACCTGCACATAAACCAAAAGGTCGCAACAGTTTGCTATTGGCAATGGATCTGATTTCAGCGATCGGCTGATCAAATTTGATAATAATCACAGTTTCACCTGCTTCGACTTGCTGAAGTTATTTCTGGGGGTCTTGTTGTATTTCATCAAAAGTGACATTCAACATAATTATTAAGTTCTGAGGGTAATTAGATGCGATCACGCTTTTATGGCGCGATCGCCACATTATATCAGGTTCGTTCAATCAATGATAAAAAGTAGGTTGGGTAGAGCGAAGCGAAACCCAACACGAGTTATAACCAATCCCCCAAACTTGATATTACACCCGATCGCGCTTCCCTACATTAGAATCTAACCGCGATCGCCCTGAGAAAAAAGATGCCATAAGCTAAAATGATTGCAGAATTTTAGAAATCAAGGGCAAAGGATTTGCCAAAGAAAATTCGTGAGTTAAAGGCTATGCTTAAAAAAGCAGGTTTTTCTGAACAACCTGGCAAGGGAAGTCATACTAAGTGGCTTCATCCCCTTTACACTGGTCGGATCACTCTCTCTGGGAAAGATGGTAATGATGCCAAACCGTATCAAGAGAAAGAAATTATAGAAGCAATTAGAATAGTCTCTCAACGAGGAGGAAATGAATCATGATCCCTCTCCGATATCAAATGGTCATTGTTTGGTCAGATGAAGATAACTGTTATCTTGTGCATCTTCCCGAGTTTCCAGAACAAACATATCGCACTCATGGGGACAGTTATGAAGAAGCTGCTAGAAATGGTGAGGAGGTTTTACAACTACTTTTGGAAGAAGATGGGCTTCCCTTGCCAAAACCTACCTTAGTTGCCTGATGATCGCCCCTTCCCTAAGTTAGATTTTAAACGCGATCACGCTATTCAATTCGATTTCGCCAGTAGCTAGGCTTCTGATGAAGATGAGCTACCGCAACGATTAAAATTTCATTTTCTTCTTCACGAATCTGATAAATGACACCGTAGGGGAAACGATGAGTTTGACAGCGACGGGTGCGCTGACTAATAAATTGCCACGCTGTAGGATACTGTTTTATTCGCTCTATTACTGCCCACACTTCCTCAAAAAACTCAAAGCCTAAGCCTGGCTTTTGATCTTCATAATACTCAACAGCTTTCCCTAGCTCCTGCTCTGCTAGCTGTAAAAATTTAATCTTCAAGATTTTTGATACTTTTTCAACACTGCTTCTGCTGAGATTGTTTCTAATTGTCCACTTTCATAGGCGCTGATGCGATCTTCAGCAACTTTAGCCCACACTGCATCAATCTTTGGATCGGGTTGATCAAGACTTGCTAAAAGCCCCTCAATTAAAGTGGCTCTATTTTGTGGCGAGAGTGCCAAGGCTTGTTTTAAAATCAGTTCTGTTTGCTCTGACATAGCGTTATCTAAGCATTCAACGATTTTATGATAGCATTTCGCAATGGCTACAATACCAAACCTAACCACTGAAGTCGGCGACAGAACAAGAATAGTTTGGATCAATTAATCGCGATCGCCACATTACACCCGATCGCGCTTCCCTACATTAGAATCTAACAGCGATCGCCCTTGAAAAAGAGGAAAATTGCCATGATTGTTGGGTTTCGGGCCTCAACCCAACCGACAAAGCTAGACGAGTAACTCACAGATAGCTTGTGGCGGAAATAAACAGCGAGGAATCAAGTTCTAACGCTACCCTAGAGAGAAATACCCCAACTTCTCTTAAACAATGAAATATAGCTATTTCCTCTTTGATACTGAAGACAACAAACGCAAATCTTTTATTCTCCCAGGCGCGAAACCCCACTACACCCCCGACCGCCCTGGGAATGTCCAACACATCTTCCTTGACCTCGTTTTAGATATCCCCAACCAGTCTTTTCGCGGAAGTAGCACGATTACCCTCAAACCTGTTCAGTCTGGGTTAACTCAGCTTACTCTCGATGCGGAAGATTTGACCATTGAAAGCATACAGGTTAACAATGTCAGTCAACCGTTTCACTATGACGGGAAACAGCTACAAGTCGAACTTCTCCAACCGACGACGTTTGACCCCATTGATTTAGTGATTCATTACAGCGTTGACCATCCTCAGCGCGGTCTTTATTTCATCCAACCCGACAAAGATTATCCCGACAAACCGACCCAAGTTTGGACGCAAGGAGAAGATGAAGACTCTCGTTTCTGGTTTCCTTGCTTTGACTATCCCGGACAACTGGCGACTTCAGAAATTAGAGTGGAAGTTCCTAATCCCTATTTTGCAGTTTCTAATGGGGAGTTAGTGGGGACGGAAAACAAAGGAGAAACCACTGTTTATCACTGGCGACAAAATCAAGTCCATCCTACTTATTTGATGACCCTTGCGGTGGGAGATTTCGCTAAGATTGAGGACAAATGGAATGATGTTCCTGTGGAATACTATGTGGAAAAAGGACGGGAAGAAGACGCAAAACGGACGATGGGAAAAACCCCTCAGATGATTGAGTTTTTCTCCCAAGCGTTTGGTTATTCTTATCCTTACCCTAAATATGCTCAGGTTTGTGTTGCTGATTTCATTTTTGGCGGGATGGAAAACACTTCTACAACGCTGTTAACAGACCGTTGCTTGTTAGATGAACGGGCGCTGATAGACCAACAGCGATCGGAAAGTTTAGTCGCCCATGAACTCGCGCACCAATGGTTTGGAGACTTGCTGGTGATTAAACACTGGTCTCATGCCTGGATTAAGGAAGGAATGGCTTCTTATTCGGAAGTGCTATGGACTGAACAGGAGTATGGTAAAGATGACGCTGCTTATTATATCCTGAATGAAGCCCGAAGCTATCTCAATGAAGATTCTTCCCGCTATCGTCGCCCGATCGTGACTAATATCTACCGAGAAGCGATCGAGCTTTATGATCGCCATCTCTACGAAAAAGGCGCTTGTGTCTATCATCTCATTCGCGGACAATTAGGAGAGGAAGCGTTTACTCATGCGATTCACAATTTTGTTCAGAAAAACGCTCATCGCACTGTAGAAACCGTTGACTTGTTACGTGCGATTGAGGAAGTCACAGGACGTAACTTATCTCCTCTGTTTGACCAATATGTTTTCCGAGGAGGACATCCCGACTTTAAGATTAGCTATAACTGGGACGCACAAAATCAGTTAGCCAAACTCAGTGTCACTCAAACTCAGGGCAAAACGGACAAAGATGTAACCGAAAATGAACTCTTTGATCTGAAAATTCCTGTTGCATTTGGCTATGTTTCTGAGGAAGGAGAAGTCTGTTTTGAATATCTCTCTCTCCACATCCATGAGAAAGACCATAACTTCTATTTCCCTTTACCGCAACAACCGCAGTTTGTTAGTTTTGACAAAGGAAACTATCATCTGAAAACGGTTACTTTAGAGTATCCCACTGAAGAATTAAAAGCGCAACTCAAGCATGATCCTGATGTTACCTCTCGCATTTACGCAGCAGAAGCATTAGGGAAAAAAGGCGGTTTAGAAGTAATTACAGCCCTCTCAGAAAGTCTAACCCATGATCCTTTTTGGGGAGTGCGAGTAGAAGTCGCCAAACAGTTAGGAAAAATCAAATTACAGCAAGCCATTCCTGAATTGGTTAAAGGATTAAACAATGATCATCCGAAAGTTCGTCGCGCTCTTATCGAGGGGTTAGCAAACTTCAAAACTGAAGAAAGTTATCAAGCCATTAAAGAAGTTGCACAACAAGGAGACCCCAGCTATTATACAGAAGCGACTGCTTTACGAGTGTTAGGAAAAATGGCGACGGGAAACTTCAAAGAAAAAGAAGCAGAAGTCATTGAATTATTCCGAGAAGGATTAGAAAATCGTAGCAGTTGGAATGAAGTGATACGGGGAGGAATCATCGGCGGTTTATCCCAAATGAAGACTTCAGAAACGGCAATGGGCATGATTTTACTTTATACTTATTCTAAAGTTCCCCAACCGCTGCGTTTAGCTGCCATTCGTGCATTAGGAACAGTTTCTACAGGTCAAGAACAAGCCCAAGTCGAAACCATTTTAGAACAATTAGATGCACTCTCTGGAGAAAGTTTCTTCCTAACACAAGTTTCTGTGGTGACTGCTTTAAAACAAATGCGAACTTCTGGCGCTATTTCAATTTTACAGACCTTAGCGGAACAAACCCCAGATGGTCGCGTGCGTCGCATGGCGGAAGAAGCAGTCAAAACGGTACAGGGGAATTTAGGATCAGATAAAGCAATTCAAGAATTACGGGAGGAATTTGATAGTTTGAAAAAAGAAAATCAGGATTTAATGAGTCGTTTAGTGAAGTTGGAAGCTCAACAAACTGATAACAAATAAAAAATCCTGAAGTGAGGGATGAATTTTCTCTCACTTCAAAATCGCGATCGCATTGCTGAATTTATTCGTCACTTTCGTATGTGGTTGCATAAGTTTGTAACAGACTACTAATCTGCTTGACGACATCATTATTAACGGTATCGGTTTCCAAAGCCTGTCGCTCCCTAATGTTTTTATTACTGCTGAGATGATGGGTAATTGCCTCTCGCACTTGCTGACGAATTAAACCTTGAAGTTCTGTTTTAGCTCGTTTTTTTTGATAGTTTGCTCCTTCTTCTGTGGTTGCATAAAGAGGAGGTAAACGGTTCAAAGCATAGGCTGTAATATCACTAATATCAATTGACTGATTACTGGCAATTTCAATTTCTGTAATTAATGTCAGGGCTTCATTTAAAACTAATTCTTCCATAACATTAATAAATTGTTTGCGATAACTCGCTGAAACTCTTCCCTCTAATAAGGCTGACATAAGTTCATCTAAAACAGCATATTCTTCTGGAGACAGTTCAGTGGTTGTTTCACAAATTCGGCTAATTTTTGCTTCCATTTGCGGAGTCAGATATCCTTCTGCCAGTGCTTGCTGAACTATTTCTTGAATTGTCATTCTAATTAATTATTGAATCCTATTGAAACGCCAAGGAGAAGGATCAACAGCTTGACCGTTGACATATAATCCCCAATGTAGATGAGGCCCTGTGGATGCTCCTGTTGAGCCAACTGTACCAATTCGTTGTCCTGCTTGAACCATGTTTCCTTCTTCGACTTCAATTGTATTTAGGTGTAGAAAAATACTCAAGACCCCTTGACCATGATCGACACCAACTGTATTACCATGAACATTAAAGCCTTCTCTCTCTCTCCCAATTAAGACGACGCGACCATTGGCGGGAGTAACCACAGGCGATCCTGTTCCTGCTGCATAATCAACGCCTTTATGGTAGTAATTCTGGGCAAATTCTCCATTGTAATAGCGACGCACCCCAAAAATTGTGGAGACTGACCCTTGACTGGGAGGGATAAATGGACCATTCCAATACTTTTCTGGAGTGACAAGGGTTTTAAATTCAGCAACGCGATCGAGTTCAATTTGAGTGGCTCTAAGACTATTTCCTGAAATCCAGAGTCGTTGGGTGGGAAAAGCGCGATCGCGCAACCAGACGACGAAATTTCTCGCTGTTTCTTCTCCGCGAATGGTGAGGGGAATTCTTCCTGCTTTATCTAAGGGAGTGGTAGGAATTAGCGCCCGATATTCATTGTCTCCTACTGGAAAGACGGGATAGGTTTTGTCTCCCCAAGTGACTTGGGGTTCATCTTGATCAAAATCAGTCTCGATCGTCACGGATACCGTATCTCCTAACTGAGGACTCTCTGGCTGAATTTTGACTTCCAAGGCTTCTGCAGGAAGACTCAACGCGAATAAACCGAGTAAAATCCCGTACCCCTTAAGAATCGGCAAACTCATTTTCTCTACTTCTCTTTAATTTTCAGTCAACAGTATAGCGGAGATTGGTGTCTTCCGAATCATCAAAGACTTCACTGATTGTCGGCCACTCGATAAAGCCGTGTCAAACTCTCCATAAGAAGGTCTAGACTTTGTGGATCACAAAGGCGATGGTCACCATGCTTGATTAAAATCACAGTAACCTCTTGGCTTCCCAGTTGCTGTTGCAATTGACAACTCCATTGCCAAGGAACTACTGTATCTTGTAACCCATGAATTAAGGTAACAGGACAAGTTAGGCGACGAATCTGTTCCGTGTTAAGGAGATGATGATTGGCTGATTCTTGGAGATAACGCTGAGTTATGGGTAAACCACTATAATCTAAGGTAATTTCTCCAAAACTGGCTAGTTGTTGCTTTTGCTCAGGACTCAAAGCAGGTATGATTAAGCCAGAGGTGAAATCAACGGCGGTAGCCAGACCCATTAACCCGCAGACACGCTGGGGACATTTAAGTGCTAAGAGCATCATGATCCAGCCACCCATTGAAGAACCGACTAAAATCTGTGACCCTGATGTAATCGTTTCTAGGATATAACGAGCATGATCGAGCCATTGACCAAGAGTTCCAGTCGTGAATTGACCGCTAGAACTACCATGACCGCCATAGTCCATTAAGGTGACTTGAAGCCCTTGTTTTGTAGCCCAATTAAAAATTTGGGTGGCTTTCGTTCCTTCCATGTTTGAGCCATACCCTGGTAGAAAAAGAATCCCAGGCTGATGAATGTGTTCAGCGATCGCAGGCTGATGGCGATAAGCTAAGAGAGTCCCATCGGGATGTTTGCGATAGTTGATTTCCGTGTTCATAGTTCACTGACTAATGGTCTTGTAACAGTTATTCCCGTGAGAGTAAGGTTAAAATGAAGGCGATCGGGAGGAAGAGACAGCACCCATACAATCCCGATTGATACGAGCCAAAGCTATCTTTAAATAAGGCTAACAGAGACGGTCCGATCGCGCTTCCAACCACCATACTGGTCATCTGCATTCCTCCAATTGCGCCCAGATGTGTCCGACCAAACAAACGGGGTAAAGCCACGATGGTCAGTGTAGCAAAGAAGCCACCGCTTGTTCCCAAGCCGATGATTCCCAATAATCGCCAAGGGAGTAATTCTAAGTTTGCTATTCCTATAAACCCTGCAAATTGTAGCAACAGCAGGGTGACAACGAGCCATTTGAGGCGCACTTGATCGCTGATGACACCGACTAAAAAGCCTGTCATCGTTGATAAAATACCAATGGGAAGAAATAATCCTACCGCTTGCTGTTCGTTTAATCCAGATTGCGCCCCTAAATCGACAATGTTAAAAGTAATTCCTGTTACCGTCAGCGCATGAATCGACAAACTTAAGGTAACGCCCCAAAATTCTCTTGTTTTCAGGGCTTCTTTCGCGGTTAATTCTCCCACCTTCGCGACATTTTCTTCTGTGTAGGAAGCATCCTCCCTTGTCTCCTGCTGTAACTTCCCTCGCCTCATCGGGAGATTTCCATCCATTGTTAATCCACAGATTTCTGGGTTATCGCGATAGAATAGCCATCCGATTAATGTCATTCCCACACCCACTATCCCCCCTAAAGCCAGCCAAGCGCCTCGCCACCCTAAGCCATTAATCCAGAAACTAAGGATCAGAGGTGCTGCGGAAAAGCCAAAGGAGATAAAGATATTTGCAATTCCTGAAACAAATCCCCGACGGCGATCAAACCATTTCGCGATCGTATTGCGACTGACGAGGGTTAAAATTCCTTGTCCGCTAAAGCGCAGTGCTGTAAACCCGATCGCCATTACCACTAAACCCACAATCGATCGATTGACTAAGGGGAAGAAACTATTCAAAAAGGCAATCAAATAATCGCAAACGCTCAAATAAACTAAGGTTAATCCTAACCCAACAGAAGAGAGCATTACAGTTAATCTTGCCCCAAAGCGATCCATTAAGCGTCCGCCAAGGGGAAGCATAAAACTACTTCCTAATGTTCCTACCAAATAAGCAGAACTTAACTGAACACGAGATAACCCTGTTGCTGCTATTATAGGGTCTGTAAAGACGCTCACTCCTGCGGTTTGACCTGGAATGCTTAATAATGTTCCCACCGTGGTAAAAACCGCAATGATCCAACCGTAAAAGAAGGGAAAGCGCTGCGGAGAAAACGGGAAATGGGGATCGAAGGCGGTTTTGAGCAGGGGAAATTGAGATAGATTCACAAGAAAAATTAGATAAAAAGCAGCAAGTTGGAGTCCCAATTTTCTGGGTTTTGAAAAATCAATAAGCGCACAGTTATAGAAAAACCGAAAGACTTGGCTAGCAAGACTTTTGAATTGTCAGGCTAAAATATCTAACCATTTAACCCCCCTCAAATAAGGCAGGGCTGTTTCAAGCTAAAGCTAAACGTACGCAGGAGGGGGAGATTGGGAGAAAGGGAAGTGGGGAGAGAAGAAGGAAAGTGGGATAGGGAGAAAGTGGGATGGGGGGTTTCTAGGGCTGTTTCAAGCTAAAGCTAAACGTACGCAGGAGGGGGAGATTGGGAGAAAG
>CAYXDG010000107.1:0-9881 GCA_964463655.1 uncultured Dactylococcopsis sp. | reverse complement strand
AAATTCCTTACTTCGACACCTCTACTACTGTAACATTTCTTTTTCAAAATGGTATGAGGAAAGCCCAGAGCATCTTCAATTCAAGTGAAGAATACAATTAGCCGTTACCTAAATTCAATTCAGGTAACGGTCGATTAGAATACGATCAAGATTTTTCTGGTCTTGAAAAGAACTTCAGCAAAATCACTTAGAGTAGCTTTTGGAGCTTTAATTTTTCAATAAAAACTAGGAAGAAGCGATCGAGAAAAAGTTGGAAAAATTCAGTAAAATCCGTAATGATCAATTACTTTAATCGTCCTGATCGCCAAATGCTTAACAGCAACCAAAAGCCAATAAAACTTGCTGCTGCAAACAAAACATTACTGATTAGAGATAGTTGTGGGGTTTGAGCATTAGAAGAAATAATTGCAGCGCCCATAATCAGAGAGCCAACAATAATACTAAAAGAAAGTCGGTTTGCCGAATCATCTAAACTACGACGCAATAGGTCTAAACCTGCAATTTTGAGATTCCAACTGAGGGTTTCTGAAGTGACGCGATCGAGCAAAACTTCCAGCTGTCGTGGACCCTGTAGAGATAAACTTTTGAGGTCTAAAGTTGTTCTCAGTAAAGTGGGAATTGCATTATTACCCAAGATTTGATTGCGAAATAAATCAGTCATCAACGGTCGCACTTCATTGAGTAAATTCACATCAGGATTAAATCCTCTGGCGACTCCTTCTAAATTCGCTAAACTTTTGGCATAGAGTCCCATGTTGCTGGGAAGTCTAACATTATTATTGCGAGAAACTTGTAGAATTTCGTAAAAAACCTCACTAAAATTAATTTGAGAAATGCTGAGATTATAATACTTCCGCAACATTCGCTCATAATCATTTTCTAGGTTAATTAGATTAACTTCACTAGCACTTTCGGATAAATCTAGAGTTAATTGACTACAGCGTTGTGCGTCAATATCAATGATCGCCAGCAACATTTCTGTTAAAATTTGTTGGGTGCGGGGATCAAGTCGTCCAATCATTCCGCAGTCGATTAAAGCTAATTTTCCATTGTTGAGATAAAAAACGTTTCCAGGATGAGGATCAGCATGGAAAAACCCATCAATATAAATTTGTTTAAAGAAGACCCGAAAGAGCAAGGTTGTTGTTTCTTGACGGCATTTTTCTTCTTCTCCTTTGGGGAGTTGGGCTTTTAAAATCGGAGTACCTTCTAACCATTGCATCACCATCACTTTTTCTGTGGTAACATCCCAATAAATAGCAGGCACCACCACTTGTTTCGGGTCATACCAAGTGCTATCGGCAAGATTACGGCGTAACTGGTCGGTGTAACTGGCTTCCTTGGTAAAGTCTAGTTCAGCGCGGAGGGCGTTGGTAAATTCTTCAGCCAGAGCGACCACATCGTAATCTTCTCCGAAGTCGGTACGTTGAACTAATTCCGCAATCCCTTTAATAATGGCAATATCCTGCTCTACTACCTGATCAATACCTGGACGTTGGACTTTCACCGCCACTTCTTCCCCACTAATGAGGGTAGCACGATGAGTCTGCGCGATCGAGCCGGCAGCTACTGGTTTGCGATTAAACTGAGAAAATACTTGTTCTACAGAGGTCTTAAGTTGTTCGCGCAGCACGGTTTCAATACTGATCCAAGATACAAAGGGAACATTGGCTTGTAAGGCTGTCAGCGCTTCCACATAGTCGGGAGGGATGACATCGGGACGAGTGCTGAGCAGTTGTCCAAATTTGACGTAAACTGGCCCTAAATCAACTAAGATATTACGAAGGACGGTGGGGGTTGGCAGTTCAGGCGCTTCGGCTTTCCCCACCGTGAGGAGACGACGCATATAGTCCCAACCGTTGCGGAAGACAACTTCTAGAATTTCTCGTTGGCGACTGGTATTTTGGGTAAGGAAGACCACAGTTTATCTCTCGTTTGACAGTATAGTTATTTCTCCCCTTTATAACAGTTTGTCACAGCCATCGTCTGCTTGTTTGTCTGGCGAGAGCGAGTTACCCGTCTGTTTGTGGAAAGAACAAATGACGGGAAAGCTCAACAGTGTTATAGGAGTTTATCGAAGCGATCGTCTGCTTGGAGTTGTTTGAGCAGTTTTTTGATGTCTTGGGTGCGGTCTTTTTTCACGACTAAAGTCACGCTGCGATCGCGCACAATGACGACATCTTCTAATCCTAACGTTACCACGACTTCCTCTGGGTCGGAATTATAAACAATACTTCCTTGAGTATCTAACTCGACATGAGTTCCCACCTCAACATTTTTTTGTTTCCCCTTAAATAATCGTTCTAAGGCATTCCAATCTCCTAAGTCATCCCAACCAAACTCAGAAGGAATCACGGTGGCCAGTTGGGTTTTTTCCATCAACGCATAGTCAACACTGATTTTGGGGAGGTCAGCATAAGCGGCTTTTCCTTTCTCTTCTAGGGGCGCTAAAACGTCTGGAGCCTGTTGTTTTAACTCTTTTAAGACCACTCCTGCCCGAAAAATGAACATTCCACTATTCCAACTAAATCGCTGCGTAGCGATGAAAGATTCTGCGGTGTTGCGGTCTGGTTTTTCTGTAAAACGATTCACCTGATAAGCGGATAAACCTTGATAGTTTGCGATCGCGTTTCCTTGTTCAATATAACCATACCCGATAGCAGGATAAGTGGGTTTCATGCCTAGGGTCACAATTGCATTTTGATTTTCCGCTAACTCTGTCGCTGCTGCGATCGTCTGCTCAAATTTTACCGTATTGCCAATCCAATGATCTGCCGGAAAAAAACCAAGCACGACCTCTTCCCCATAGCGTTTGGCAATTTCGAGGGTTGCCCAAGCAACGGCTGGCGCTGTATCCTTCCCTTGGGGTTCAACTAAACAATTTTCAGAAGGAAGTTGTGGAAGTTGGGTTTGTACACCATCTGCTAAGATTTCTGATGTAATCACCCAGATTCTTTCCCAGCCATCTGCTAAATTTAAAAGTCGCTTGGCTGTCCCTTGCAGTAAAGTGCTACCACTCCCATCAAGGCATAAAAACTGTTTTGGGCGTTCGCGACGGCTGACTGGCCAGAAACGTTCCCCTTTTCCTCCTGCTAGGATAACAGGAATGATTGAAGTTGTCATTGATTTACCACCCTTATGCGTTGAGTCTCTCCTGATTTTAAGGGATAATGGGTAGGTGAGAAAGAAAGGGGAAACCCATCACGAATAACCAGACGAAGATCATGCTAAAAAAACTATTAAAACGAATGTTGTATCTGGCGATCGCGCTTTTCTTAGCTGCTATTTGGCTTTTATTAGATGCTAAACCAGCCGTTGCTCAAGATGATAGCAGCGTCAATTATACTTATACAGTTGTCTCTGAAAGAGACTTTTCTAATAAAGATTTGGTGGGGGCTGTTTTTGCTGCTGCAGAAATGCGTCGGACTAATTTTAGTGGGTCAAACTTACAAAATGCTATGTTTACCAAAGGCACATTAATTAATGCTGATTTATCCAACGCAAATCTCAGTGGTGCTTTAATGGATCGGGTAAAATTAGATGGTGCTGATTTGACCAATGCTATCCTCAATGGTACATTTTTAACTCGCAGTAGTTTTGAAGGAACAAAAATTACAGGTGCTGATTTTACCGATGCGATTATTAACCGTTATCAAGTGAAATTATTATGCGATCGCGCAGAAGGGGTTAATCCCACAACCGGGGTTTCCACGCGAGAAAGTTTAGGCTGTCGTTAGGGTGGAAAAAACTGGGTTGGGGCGATCGCTCGCTCAATCAGACCTCAAATGAAACTTGATCAAACTTGAATTCTCAATGACAGATTCACCCACAAAATCTCTGAAAAGTTTACAGCAAAAAGCCGAGCGGTTACAAGCTCAAAAACAGTGGCAAGAGTTAGAATTCTTGTGTCGTCAAGCGCTCAAATTGTATCCCAATATTGCTCAATTTCATCACTGCTTAGGCAATGCTTTATTGGAGTCTCATCGCTTTCAAGAAGCCATTAGTGTTTACCAAAATGCGATCGCGCTTCCTGATGTTGGGGTCTGGTCGTATTACAATTTAGCACAAGCTCACGCTCAATTAAAGCAGTGGTCAGCAGCAATTAAAACCTATCAAAATGCTCTCAAGTTTCAGCCCGATCATCTCGAATCCGCCCGAAAACTGCTTAACTTTTTCCCCGATCGCCTTGAGCTTTATTTGATCGTCACTCAGGCTTTTTTGAAACAGAATAACCGCGATCAAGCGCTCGTTGTTTGTCGCATGGGGTTAGAGATTCAACCCAATTATCAACCACTTTTAAGATTAGAAAATCAACTTTTAAAGGGCGATCGCTGATGCTTCCTTTCAACCTTTATCAATGGGTAGAAGGAGAAGGGACAAAAATCTGTTAAGTTGTATAACATGGCACAATCACGTTTAAAAAAACTAATTTCTTACTTGCGTCCCCACCGAAAACGAATGCTGATGGGCATTGGGGCGCTCCTAGCGGTTAACTTGCTCAGTGCTGGGATTCCCCTTTTAATTCGGGATAGCGTGGATAATTCCTTTGATAGTAACCGATTTTGGTATTATGTCGTTGGGATTGTGATCCTCGCTTCTATCATGTGGGGCATCCGAATGCTCTCTCGGATTTGGATTTTTGGCGTGGGGCGTAAGATAGAATACACCCTCAAACAAGACATCTTTGAGCATTTATTGCGCCTTGACCCCGCTTATTTTTCCTTAAACACCTCGGGAGACCTGATTAACCGAGCGACCAGCGATGTGGACAATATTCGCCGTCTGGTGGGGTTTGCGGTGCTAAGTTTGGTGAATACGGTCTTTGCTTATGGGATTACGCTTCCGTTTATGCTGTCTATTGATGTCCGCTTAACCTTGCTGGCGATCGCACCCTATCCCTTTATTTTAGTCGCGGTGCAGTTGTTTAGTGAAAATCTTGGCGCTCAACAGCAAGAAGTGCAAGAAAACTTGTCTGATCTGAGTCAGTTAATCCAAGAAGACATGAGTGGCATTTCCCTGATTAAAATCTATGCACAGGAAGAAAATGAACGACAAGTCTTTGCTGATAAAAATCAACGCCTACTGCGATCGAACTTAAAACTGGCTCGGACTCGTAACATTTTATTCCCCATTGTTGAGGGTTTAGCCTCTTTAAGTTTACTATTTTTACTAGGGATCGGTTCACGAAACTTAGGCGGTGGTAATCTGACGAATGGGGATTTTATTGCCTTGATTATCTATGCACAACGCTTAGTTTTTCCCATCGCCTTGCTTGGGTTTACCATCACCGCTTACCAACGGGGTGCAGTGAGTGTTGACCGCGTAGAAGCCATTTTTGAGGCTGATCCGAAGATTAAAGACGACCCGCAAGCACTATCTCTCCCCGTAGAAACCGTCCAAGGACATCTCGAAGCTAAAGCACTGACCTACAGCTATCCAGGATCGGAACAATTAGCCCTACAAGGAGTTAACTTTAGCATACAACCAGGAGAAGTGGTCGCTGTAGTTGGAACAATTGGTGCGGGAAAATCTACCCTAGCTAACTGTCTCCCTCGTTTATTGTCAGTAGGAGAAGGACAGCTATTCTTAGATAGCTATGATATCACAAAAGTCAGATTATCTGATTTGCGTCGCGCGATCGCCTATGTCCCTCAAGATAGCTTTTTATTTAGTATGACCATTGGTGATAACATTGCTTATGGTAAACCCTATGGGGAATCTTCCTTAATTGAATCATCAGCAAAAGCCTCTCAAATTCATCCTGAAATCGAGAATTTTCCCCAGAAATATGAGACGATTGTGGGAGAACGAGGGATTACCCTTTCAGGTGGACAGCGCCAGCGTACTTCTTTAGCGAGAGCTTTGTTAGTAGATGCTCCGATTTTGATTTTAGATGATGCTCTTTCGAGTGTCGATAATCGGACAGCCACAGAAATTTTAAGCAATTTATCTTCAGGAGTAGAGGGAAAAACCGTTATTTTTATTACTCACCAATTGTCCGCAGCAGCGAAAGCCGATCGCCTATTAGTCATGGATGATGGTAAGATTGTTCAAAGTGGTTCTCATGAGGAATTATTACAAGAAGAAGGCTTGTATCAATCACTCTGGAAACAGCACAAACTAGAAGAAGCATTGAAATAATGTTTGAATAAAGATGGCTTACTTATTCTCCTCCTCATCTTCCTGTTTTTCAAAGATTCGATCGAGTTTGGTTTCCATTACGGTCTAGGCGCTCAGATGAATTGGACATTGTCACTCATGGTCAATCAATTTCTATTCCCTTGCTAAGAGTTGATGCTCAAAAAAACGTCTCATCAGATTCTGATTTTAACCTTAATTTGGTTAATCGGGGTAATGCTCGATCGCGTTTGGTTGTTTTTAGATGAAAGCATTCCCGCTTGGGATCAAGCTGACTATTTAAACGGCGCGATGAATTATTGGCAGGCTTTGCAAAACCCCGCATGGTTTAATGGTAATTGGTGGGAACAGTTATGGCTTCTCTCTTCAAAGATTCCCCCAGGGACTTATCTTTTAACGACTCCTTTTTTAGAAGTTTTTGGGACAACTGCGGACGCAGCAACAGGAATTTTATCTGCTTTCAGTGCTATTTTACTGCTCTCTGTTTATGGGTTAGGAAGACAATTATTTAATCCGCAAGTGGGGTTACTAGCTGCGGGTCTTTGTCAGATTTTACCGGGACTATATCGCTATCGCACAGACTTTGTTTTAGATTATCCTGTCACCGCAGTTGTTACCTTTAGTTTTTTGGCTTTAACCTTATGGAAACAGTCAGTTGGTGAGGGTTTACAGTTAGAGTCTCGCAGTTGGTTACTTGCCATTTTAGTCGGATTTTCCCTGGGTTTCGCCTTGATGATTAAGCAAACCATTGTCTTATTTCTCTTCTTGCCAGTGGTGTGGTTATTCCTGATGACTTTCTGGCGCAGGCAGTGGCGAAATCTTCCGCAAATTGGGTTAGGATTGATAACATCGCTGTTAATCTTTTATCCTTGGTATCGAACGAACTGGCTGTTGATTTTAACCTCGGGAAAACGAGCAACTGTTGATTCTGCGATCGCTGAAGGTGACCCAGCTTTGAACACGCTGGATGCTTGGGTTTATTATGGCAAAATTCTCCCTTATTTATTATCTTGGCATTTGCTCCTGATTCCACTTGTTTGTTTTTTGATTTATACTGCTTGGTGGTTCAGGAAGGAAACTCCTATCAATCAGAAACAAGTTATAACCATTCGTTGGTTAGGAGTTTTTCTAGTTGGAGGGTACTTTCTCAGTTCTCTGAATGTGAATAAAGATGCTCGCTACATCTTACCACTGCTTCCTGTTCTATCTCTAATCATGGCGCAAGGATTACTGCTGATTAAACGTAAGTGGCAACTGCCGATCATTTCTGGTACTGTTGGCTTAGGAATGCTCTTGCTGGTCTTAAACTTGTTTCCCTTCAGAGGAGAGATATTGACCAACATTCTCAGTCCGAGAGTTCAGCATTACCCAATGACAAACCAAGACTATCCTCATCAAGAAGTCATCACAGAAATTATCAAAACCAATCCTTATTTAAGAACAACTCTCGGAGTCTTACCTTCAACTGCAAGCATCAATCAACATAACTTTTCCTTTTATGGCGCAAAAGCGAACTTTCAGGTGTATGGTCGGCAAGTGGGTGTGGATGAAAATACTATAGAACAGGATGCGCGATCGCTGTCTTGGTTTATTACAAAAACAGGCAATCAAGGATCAGTTTCCCGTTCGCAACAGTTAATCAGCGATCGCATTGAAGCGGGAGAAGACTTTCAATTAAAAGCCAGTTGGGAATTACCCGATCGCAGTTCCCTCAAACTTTATCATCAAAAAAACCAACCAGTTAGTTTAAATTTATTAGATCACATTCCTCTTCAAGTTAGACTAGCCGAGGTTGAAGTGCCACAAACGATTCCGAGGGGTGTTCCAGTTCAAGTCAGCTACACTTGGGAAGGAAGTTGGGAAGATTTAGAGCAAGGAGTTGTCCTTGTAAGTTGGGAAGGAGAAGACGACTTCTGGTTACATGATCATGGTCTGGGGATGGGACAATTAGTCACCAGTGAAGAAACAGCAAACGGGTTTCAAGTCCAAGAAAAGACAGCCATGTTTCCTCCTCCTGAAACGAAAGCAGGAAGCTACACTCTCCAAGCAAGATATTTCAATCGAGAGACTGGAGAAAGTTATCCCCTCGCGACTCCTCCTGTATCCGTTACTATCGACCCAGAAGCGAGTCCTCCTCCCGCACCAGAATTAGATTTAGTCACGCAACTACGGACAGCAGCGATTAAACTTCCTCAAGGAGAAACGGCTCTAGAAGAGATTTTCGCGCAAATAGGACGCATGAATCAATATGACCCGATCCAAGACTATCTCGCGCAAGCAGAAACCGCTTTGAGATATCGTTTACAGGGGCAAGAAACGCGGTTAGACTGGTTATATGGTCTTGCCCTTTCCGAAGTGTTACAACGGGATGTAGAGGGGGCGATCGCGCAATTCCAAACCATCACGGAACTAGACTCGCAAAATCCCTATGCTTACGCCTATCTCGCCTTTGTCTATCTTTACAACTGGCAACCCCACGCGGCTGAAATAGCTCTAGACACTGCCCTTAATCTTAGTCCAAATCTAGAGATTCTCAAAACCTTAGATGGCATAGCAGCGCTGATGCAAGGTAACCTAATGAAAGCCTATCAACAATTGAGAATTGATAATTGATTTAGGGTTCATTAATCTGGCTAAGAACAAATAACGAATAACGAATAACAACGAACAAATATGTCTGATATTTATATTTCGTGGTCAGAGTACCATCAAACGATCGAACAACTTGCAGTTACCATTGAACAATCAGGTTGGAAGTTCAATCAGATTGTGTGTATTGCCAAAGGAGGATTACGAGTTGGGGATATTCTCTCTCGACTGTTCGATCGACCCCTAGCGATTTTATCTGCTTCCTCCTATGGGGGAGAGAATAAGCAAACCCGAGGAGAAATTAAACTGTCTAAACATCTTGCCATGACAACGGAGCATTTGGGAAGTAAAGTGTTATTGGTTGATGATCTAGTAGATTCTGGCGTGAGTTTAAAGGCTAGTTTCAACTACATCAAAGAGCATTATCAAAAAGAAGTAGAAGAAATTCGCACTGCTGTGTTGTGGCGTAAAGAATGTTCAGATATTATCCCCAACTATTACGTTCATTATTTTCCTGATAATCCTTGGATTCATCAACCGTTTGAGAATTATGAACAGATGAATTTATCTGATCTTATCAAACAAATTGGAAAATCCTCAGTTAATTAAACCATTGTACCCCAATCCCTGTGAGGGGCGATCGGGAGTTAAGCTATTAAATAAGATACAGGATTTCTCTCTTAATCCTCTTCAGAATTATCGGTTTGCTTTTGCCCAGAAAATTTAATATTTGCCCAAGTTAATTGCTTGACTTTTTCTGCATCTTGATCATCAACAGCGGTTTTCAAATCTCGTTTCAGATGGGCATTTTCAATGGCTTCCTCCTTACTGCGAGAACTGGTTTCAAAACACTTTTCTAGAGATTCATAAATCCCCACGCGGCGAGATTTCGTATAATATTGGCGTTCTGTATCCAATAATTTCGCCATCAATTCTAAGTGCATTTCATCCTCACAGAGTTCTTCTAAGACAGTCCATTCATCGCTTCCTAAAACATGATTAGTTGCGCTAATGCGTTTATCATGAAAAGGTTTCCCTGTTACCTCTTGATAAATACGAGGAAGACTATCATCAAATTCATGTCTTTCTTCTAACCATATTCGCCGAATTTCACTTAGTTCTTCTGGTGTAATTAGGGTAATATCTTCCATCCC
>CAYXDG010000106.1:7785-9973 GCA_964463655.1 uncultured Dactylococcopsis sp. | reverse complement strand
TGTTCTCGTCAAATACCCAAGCCTTACCGTCTGGATCGCGCTCCTTAGATTTCAATAACACTAATCCCTTCTTAGGGATTGAAAATTGTAAAATGGGCAATGAATCAATGGAAAACTGCTAAAGTTTTAATAACACTAATCCCCTCTTAGGGATTGAAACATATCCAGAGCGCGATCGCTGTAAGTGGATATAATCTAACCATATTCAACTCTTAGAGGACGAACAAGCAAACGAAGAACGAACGAAGAACGGTCTTAACCGACATAAGAACATAAGAACTTTTTCAGGAAACCCTAATGTAACATCACTTTTTGAAAATGGTATTACCCAAACTGGTAAGCCATATTGATGGGAAGTTTAAAGAAAGAATCGCTAGTAAAAGTATAGTAATCCCCCCGTAAATGAATATTGCGAATTAAGCTAACTGGTGGCATATTAATCACATCATAGCTGATCACCTGGTTAGTAAACATAACATCAAGAGGGTTGAGAGGATGGGGATAAGTAAAGGTTTGATTACTGTATTTTTTAGCGATCGATAACTCTTCTAAAAACAGTTCTGCTTTACTCATCCATTTTCCTAAACGAATAAATTTTGGAAGTTTCCATGACCATTTTTGAGATGTAGTTTCTTTTTGTAAAGAGGACTCAGAAATAATATAGCATTCAAAAATACTTTCGGGTGCAATTTCTTTAGTTCGTCCATAACTAGGAATGTTTTTCTGTGTCTTTTGCATTTCCACATGATAGCGGTTATCAGCATATTTCCAAGTATTTAAAGTGGTAGCGTGAGAGAGCGAATAAGCAGGAGTGACATAAATTCCCTGTTGGTTTAAGGGAGTAAGATGTTCTTGATATTGTGGAATTTGTTCTGGACAAAAGTAGCGATAACTTTCTTCTTCGGAAACGGTTGTTCCATAAGTTTCATTATCAACAAGTCCTAAAGCATAAGTGAGGGCGTAATTATGCAAAACAGGTTCGGTTTCATAGAGTCTTCCCAGTTCTCTTGTGGCAAAATAAAGGCTATCTTGCAGTTCAATCTGACAGCGATAAATGTGAGTCATGGTTATTTTTCACTTAACTTATTGAAGAATCCCCCCAACCCTCCTCACTAAAGCTCCGGTTTGAAAGGGGGGCTAATGTTTTTAATGGTTTGGTTTAAAAGGGGGCTAATGTTTTTTACTTTTTGCTAGATGCTTTCTTGGGTTTTTCAATGTATTTTTGGAAGTAGGCTTTAGCTTCTTCGTCGGCTTTTTGTAGAATGCTGATGATTCCTGCTTCTGTTTTGGTGAGGGCTTTTACTTCCTCTAATAATGGTGTAAATTGTTCACCAATGAAGTCCGTGTGGACAATAAATTCATCTTCCATGAGGGTTTCTATTGCGTTAGTGGCTGCGTCACGAATTGTGTTTTCTTCTAGGGGATCAAGGGAGTTTAAAACTGCTTCGGGGAGTCGATCGAATATTCCTTGTGTCCAGCGTAAATTGCTAACAATTTCACCATCGGCAAAAATGACCCCTAACAGTTCATTTCTCACTCGTCCTGTTCGCGTGGTTTGTGCGCCATAATGACGGGTACGCAGGATGTTATTAAAGACGTAAAGAAAACTGGCTTCGGTGGGGTCTTTTAAAGTAACAATACTCGGAAAGAAAACTTGCGGACGGATATGATCTTGTTGGTTGATGCGACTGGTTACTTCTCCTTTTTGCGACATAGTTCCATGTTCATAAGGTGCGTTGAGAGTAAAGGTTTCGTGAGATTGATCAAAGGGTGTGATTGAATAAGCAGTATCCACAACGACTTTTGATTTTTCTGAACCTGAATCCCCGATCGCGAAACCATAGATAATACAGTCAGGGTTATTCATTCCAAAATTGACATTATATTCACATTCTTCGGCGGTGATGAGGTTATACTGACGGAGAAGTTCTCTTCCGACAAGACGTTCTGGGGTGGATTGTTTCCGTTTGAATAACGAGAGACGGCTGATAGGTTGGGAGTTTTCAATTCCAGCGCGAACACGGGCTTTATTTAGTTCGCCATCGGTTTGGAAGAGGGGATAAGATTCGGTGATGCGAAGGGTGAGAAAGTGGACATATTTTCCCATTGGTTTGTAGGGAATCTCGGTGTGAAAGTGTTTAGCGTCGATGGTTTTGAGTAATGACATGGTTATTTGTTATTCGTTATT
>CAYXDG010000106.1:0-7685 GCA_964463655.1 uncultured Dactylococcopsis sp. | reverse complement strand
ACTGGTCACTGGTCACTGATCACTGGTCACTGTTTTCTTTGTCTTGTTCGAGGCGATACAGAAATTCGCAGGTGTCTTTGATAAGGTTTAATTGTCGTCCTGCTAGACGGGCGCGATCGCGCGAGAAACTCTTTTCAAATACGTCTTCCACGAAATAACGGGCGAATTCTAAAACCGCTTGACGTTCTTCCTCCCGTTGCGAAATCACCCAGCGTCCTTCTGCGGTGGAGTTACGAACTCTGTCCATGAGTTTGTTCACTTCCGCTGCGACAACATGAACTAGAGTTTCTCCTGTAAAAACACTGTTATCAGCTTTTAGAATGGTATCAGAAGCAATCTCAATGGGTTTCAGGATAGCATTGGCTTTGGGGTTATATTGTTTATTGGCGCGATAGAAACGACGAAAGAGTCGGGTTAATTCTTTGGGATGGTTTAAGGGTGATTTGGTATCATTCACAGTGAGTTTCTCCGATTCATAGGTGACAAAAGGATCGAAACAGGGATAAAGTTGGTAAGTGTAAAGACGAATCCTCGCTAGACTAGGAGTCTCCACATCTTTAACCCGTGTCCATCGTTTCAGATAAGAAAACACAGACAAGGGACTGGTTTCTATATCGGTGGCGAGTTCGTTGAGTTTTCCCCAGTTGGGGTCATAGCCTGATTTCGTGCGTTTGGGATTAACATCAAGATGAATGGTGTAAGCTGCGGTGAGGGCGTTTAAGGGAGAAGGATGATTGTCCCAACCTTGTAGAATGGCATCTAGGCGAATGCGATCGCGCCCTGTTAACACTCTCAATGCTTGGGGAGGACTGTCTAAAAACACGGTTTCTTCAAATTCTGCGCCATCGGTATAAGGGGGAATCGGGGATTCCGAAACAACGGTTTTAACGTCTAAAATAAGAGGGAACGTAAGTGCTAACCAGGCTGGCATTACCCAAGATTCAGTATCAGTAGGATCGCGTCCTGGGGGAAGGGCGATAAAGTAGAAGGTTAGGGGTTTATCCTCGGGATAGGACAGTTTGAAGGTACGGTCTTTGTCTGACTCTAAGGTTTCATCAATGAGGAAACTATCCACATTTTGATAAGAAGCGCGATCCAAGTTTGCATTCAAATCATCATCAATGAAGTGTTTACGAATAGTGGTATCAAAACGAGTTTGGGCGATATTCGTGTAGGCTTTTTGCAGGAAATTATTCGTTTCAGGGGTAAAGTAATAAGTGGGATAGAAATAGAGATAGCGATACTTTCCGTCCTCAAATCGCTTTCCTGCTGCTTGGGTTTGGTTCATCAAAATTTGTCGTAACATCATTTCTGTTCCTGCAATACTAGAGATATTGCGTTTCGCATTCGATCCTCCTAACATCTGTTTATTGGTGTAAACTTGGGGAGTGAATAAAACCGCTGACTCCATCTGTTCACTGACAGAATAGGGAGAATGAGAGATGGAACAGATCAATTGACGACCGCGTCCTGATTTTTTTGCTTTGTTATAGTGGTCTAACTCTTGACGAAAGATGTCCATTTCAGAAACAGTCGTCTGTTGGGGTAACATCACCACTCGACTTACCCAGTCACGAACATCATCCCATCCATCTGGAATCTGATATTGTTCCACAATGGGTTTAATTTGTTCATGGACAAAGTTAATGAGGGTTTCGCCAATGTTTCGGATATCTTCGGGTGCAGTCCCTGGGTTATGCTGGAGGTATCGGGAGGCGAGATAATACCAGTCGTAGGGAACTCCCCCTGTGTTTCCTTTGCGTTTGTGTTCTTTCAGGGTTTCGTTGATGCGTTGAATTTCCCGAATTGCAGGGATATCTGTTTCTAATTCCCAGAATTTCGCAATTTCTAGGATTAAATTAAGGCTTGGCGGTTTGGGAAGGTTTTTGTCTTGCTTACAAGCGGTTTTAATATTCTCAAGGGTTTCTCCCCAAATTTTGCGAGTGATGACATCTCCAAATTCTGCGAGTTGATCAATGCGAAGATCATCTTCAAATTGGAAGTTGTAATCTGGCGATAAAATTCCTTGCTGTTGATAGCTGACAAGGTTATCGCTTCGCTTCTTCGCAGCAGATGCTTTTCCCTCTTTCAAGATGCGTAATGTCGCAGATAGCGCCACTTCCATCAATGCTTTTTCATCGAAGAAGAGATCATAATATTCGGCGTATTTCATCCCTTTTCCGTCTCTTCCAAACCCTGTTTGTTTAGCTTGGAGTTGACTGCGACAGAGAGAGGTGATGGTTTTTACTACACGCTGCGGTAAGCTATCGGGAGAGATCGTGGGGGTTTGTCGTTCGCATAAATAAATCACGCCTGTGGGAAGATAGAGTAACGGTTCATAACTCGTTTCTGTGTATGCTTCCATAACCGCATTGTTTACTACATTGGTTAAAACGCCTCGGTTTTCTGCAATGCTATGATAAGTAAGTTTTAATTGTCCGTCGCTGAGGGTGTGTAAAATGTCAGTTAAGGATTGTTTGGTCGCATCTTGGGGATGTTTGATGATGGATGCAAATCGATCGGCGAGACAGGTAAGATCGGATAAACACTCGATCGTTTGGTCGCGCAGTGTAGGTTGTAAACTACTTTCAGATAAGTTTAAATTCGTGTCATTCCGTCGCTGGGTATTATAAGCAATGTATAGTAAATCATCGCGATAGGTTTCCCACTGTTGGGGAGAGTCTGGAAACAGGAATTGATCTAAGCCTAATTTGGGAACTAAGATGTTAAAGATTTCTTGATGTTGCGCGATGTTGCATTTGCGAATATCCTGTTCAATATCTGCTTGAATACGTTTATAGTCTTCTGGGATATCAGGAAATAAACGATAGTCAAACTTTTCAAAGTCGTGGAGAATTAGAGACGCAATTCCGATCCTTCTTTCAGTTTCTTTGATGTAACGTTTTGTGTTTGTATTTAACTTAGCGAGTCGTTTCTGAATCAAGTTAGCAGGGAATAAGCCATTGAGTAAATGAGTGTTCAAAGACTGATCGGCTGCGTTATCCCGACGCACTCGTTTCTTCCCTTCTGCTAAACGTTTCGCGTCTATTTGTTCAAAAAAGTTTCCGCCTTTTGCGGTTACACCGATTGCATATTTTAAGAGATTTGGTAAGACATATTCACTAAAATCATTCATAACGCGATCGTCTGGATTTTGGGTTTCAATCGCCTCTTGTAAAAGTTTTAGTGTCAGCAGTTTTGGCGGAGAAACTTCAGAAAAATCTGTTTCTTCTTCATCGGATAAACCTAACTCTTCTAGGGAACTAGAATCGAGATCAAGTTCTGGTTCTTCCCCATTTGGAAATAAATTTAATTGTAAATCTTGATTAGTCATTTTGTTCCTCCAATTGATCGAGATATTGAATGATTAACTTTTGATATTGGGAATAATCTCGTAACACTTCCTTAATCGCCTTGTGAATATATTTAGGGTCAATTTCTTCATAGAGGTGGACTAATCTATTTCTGAGTTTAATTGACTCAGAAAGATAGTTAGCAAGTTTATTATTGATAATTCCTAATTCTGCAATTTTAAAGGGAGAATCAATAGTTTGTTCAGGTCTTGGTATTTGCAATTTTTTTAGCAAGTAGTAATTAACATCAATTCCCACTTGAATAATTAACTGAATTAGCCGTTCAATAGCAAACTGAGATTCAAGGGAAGCATTATATTCTTCAAAAGAAATAAAGCGATATTCTTCTAAATAAGTTAAATAACGATCCATAAACGATAACTTATTCAGAACAAGAACAGGATCAATGTTATTCATATTCCTCTTCTCGCTAAAGAAATTTCAAGTTCTTTTCTTAGTTTTAATTGCAATTGCTTCAATTCCTCCTTACTCATCAGATTTTCAGCTTTAAACTGTTCAAAGAGTCCTGTTTCTTGTTCATAAATTAACTGACCATCACGGGCGACATAATGAGCAATTAACGGAGAACATTTATTAAGATTAACCACATCGATCGCGTCACTGGAAACCTCAAACGCATCAGCTAAAATATCATAAATCTTAAACCAATCCCAGCCCTTTAATTGTTCCTCAGCTAACACCTCATCATAGAGAACAGCAAAATCCCAATCGCTATCTTGATGGGCTTCTCCTCTTCCCCGTGAACCAAAAATAACTAACATTTTTAGATAGGGAACTTGCGGAATAAATTGAGAAAATTGTCGTGATAAGTTGTTCATAGTTTTCCGAATTAAAGTGGAAGTTGGACAGGGTTATTCAACGTTTTTTGATCTAAAAAGGATTGATACTCTTTCTCGCGATCGAGCTTTTGTGCCACTGCTTTTAGGGATATCCGTCGTAAAACATTGGTGGTAATGGGTCTTTTTTCATCCCAAAATATATTGGCTTCATAAAACTCCATTGCTGGCTTAGATAGTAATAATTCTTTCACAAATTCTGCTTCATTTCTAGAGTCAAAAGATAAAAAATTGACCGTATCATCGAAAACAACAGTTTTTTGATCAATGAGTCCAACTAGACAAAAATTTAATTTCTTATAGAAACCTGATATTGCAACTTTCCACGGCTTAAATGTGTAATCTCCAACGCCGAAAATTGAGTAGGGAGGTTTCCCAAGATAAATTGAACTTTTTCGGCTATTCAATAATTTTTTATAAGACTCTAAATATTCCCATGTTTTCGGTGCAATTGATTTAATCATTGAGGTATCTTCACCAATGAAAGTTTGAGTAACAATGACATAATGTTTACATGAATCTGTTCTAGAATTTCCAATATCAGAACTTTTAAGTAAGGGATAGAGATACGTTGATTCGAGGTCAATAATTTCTCCAAAACCATTTTTTAATCCTTCCTTTGTTAACTCCATTTCCATAATTTTTGAACAGTCATGTTTAATACCAGAACGCCAGACATATTCCGTATCTTGTCCTTTTAAATTCTTATGTTTTGCATATAAATTGACATCTTTAATTACATAACCATCTCGTTCACCAATAACGTAATCTGGCGTGGAAGAAAAAAGATCATTATAAACTTCACAGTCAGAACTTTTTCTCTCTTGTGTTAAAACAAATAAGCAAGCATTGACAGAAGCAGAGAAATACTTTTTAGCATCAATTATATAGATATAACCGAATAAATTATATTCTTTTTTCTTTCGGATATGACGCATTATTTTACGAGCAACTGAATATTTACATAACATTGCAATTGCGCCATTTCTAGTAAGTAACCAATCAATATGACAGAGAAGCATCCATTCTGATAGATCAAAATTTGCAGACCCTGTCATTGCTTCAATACCAGAACGGTTTTGAAAATTTGCTTTTTTGGGAATATTTTTACTCTGAATTGAACTTAATTCACTACTGGTTACCCAAGGCGGATTTCCTAAAATTAAAATAGTTCCTGTTGCTTGAGTTAAAACTTGTTGCCAATCCAATAAGAAAAAATCGCCTTGTTTAATTAAAGTGCGATGATAATCACACTTAGAAATAAAATTAAAAGTTTCTTCAATATAGGAGAAATTAATATCAAAACCAATGACTTGAGTATCAGGAAATTCTTCTAATGCAGCTTTTACAAATGCACCTTGACCACAAGTTGGTTCAATCACAGTATCGGGTTGGAGACTATGATTTCTTTTAAGTACCTGGACAACATTTTTTGCTAACTCTAGTGGCGTTTGAAAATCACCAAACTGCCATTTATTTAATGTTTTTACCATCTTATTTAATCCGAATAATACCTTGAATAGTACCTGCTTGATCGATAACTCTACGATATTGGAGTCTCCACTGGAGAGCATTTGAAATCGTTAAATAACCTAATTTTGGTGGATTTTCCAGAATCCGATCCGCTAAATTATTCGCACTAATTTCATCAAGGGGAAGATTTCGTTCAATTAAAAAAGAAACCACATCATCTTTGTTGCCATCTCGTTCTAAAATACCTAAAAGACCTTTTGTTGTTTGAAAATCTGCCGTCTTTTCCTTCTCTACAAAAATTGTATGTTGCATATTGAGTCGCCCTGTTTGGCGTTCATGGTCATCAAATTTTTCATAAACGAATATGAGTAAGCTATAACCAAGTCCATAAACTTTCTGAGTAGCTGATTGAAAGGGACAAGAAGATTGAGGTTGCTTAACACTTGTAACTTTAATATCTACCCCTAAACTCGGTAAATCAATACCAGAAGCAGAATTTCCTTTTTCATAATTGTAATGTTCCGCTAAATAAGCTGTAAACTTATGTTCTAAATATGTTCCCACTGCTTTTCCATCTGTTACGCCATAGAGTGTTGGTTCATCATACTTGGTTTCAATATCTGCAAACTTTGCTGCTTCATTTTTTAGGGAATCAATTGTCAATTGGGGATTCATAATGACTTCTATATTTTTGATTTATCTATTTAAAAATAATTTATTTACATCTTGTCAGGTGGGCGAGGCAACCCCTACGATTGAGGGATGGTAATCAAACGATCCATGTTTCACCTCCCTGAGTCTTCAAGCGATAAGCAAGGGTATCAATCAACAACGCTGACTGACCGATCGCGATCGAATAAGGAGAGGTAGAATCATGTAAACTGGTCTCATCGCTGATGGGATACAGTTGAAAGTGCATCGGTAACTGGAGACGTTGACGCACTTCCGTTACAGGACGCGGTAAGATGTAGCAAACTAACGGCTGTTGTCTTAAGCGTCGATCGAGTTGTACAATCCAAGAATTATCAGGTTGCCAAACACCAACTCCTGTTAACACTTGCACTCGCCACCTATCGGCTTTCGTTTGCAAGTTTCCCCCATAAGTAAACCGCCAGTTGAGACGTTCTTGTCGGTATCCCCTTAACTTCAAAAACGCGATACAATGCTTGAAGCGTCCTTTAGGAATCGGCTGTTCTAAACGCTGACGAGTTTCATGTAACGTTCTCATAAACCCTGCTTCTGTCCACATCTCTACGTTTAAATTGCTGAGGATACCGGGTAAGTGGTAGGTCTTAAATCGTTCCGTTTCTCCCGTTTCTGTTAGGTCATACAAGCCACATTGTAAAGGACTTGACCCGCGAAACTTCATCGCTTCTTCTGCGATGGGATTATTTTTTTTCCCTGATTGTTCTTCCCATTGTTTTTTCCAAGCGTAGATGCGACCATTAACTTTTTTTAGACTGATATCAAAGACTCGTTCACAGTCTTGTTGTAGTTTTTGACAGCTTTCAGGATAATTCTTAACAATGTTGGGATGTTTTAAGTCATAGTACAACTTAACGGACTGGACTGCACCCCAGCGTTTGTAGTATCCTTGAAAATCATTAATCTGGCGATAGTTCTCTTGTATTGCATTATTAAAGGAAGGACGATCATAGCGTTGGTTAACCTGTAGCGGTGGCGATGTTGTTTCAAACAATCGTTCCACTAAGAATTTCGGAACAAGGGCATAAGCGGTAAACTGATGAAAAGCGATCGTTTCTCCATTACGCTGAAAAGAGTCGTGACGACCGAGACGACCCAAGCGTTGAATAAAGTTTCCCACATCTGAGGATTCATAGATGAGGAAATTAATTTTGAAATCAACACCAATATCAATGGTACTGGTTCCAAAAACTAAATCTGTATCGAGGGAAGCAAGTTTTGTGGTTTGACTGGATAATCCTGTATTTTCACCAACCGTTAAACCATAGGGATGAAATAATTCCTGAAAGATGGGAAC
>CAYXDG010000105.1:0-10249 GCA_964463655.1 uncultured Dactylococcopsis sp. | reverse complement strand
CACGCTTGAGGGGCGTGTGGCTCACGCCTTGCGAGTTCGAGTCTCGCCATCCGCATAATTTTCTTTTTTAAAGTTTATCGTCTTAACTAAGAGCTTAATTAACTCAGTCTCAAATTATGAGTAATTCTCCTCTGACTCCCAACAATCAGGACTCAGAATCTGAATCTTGTTCTTCTCGCTTTTTTAGGTGGATTAAACAACCTTCTACTTTGATTGGCACTGGGGTTGTTATCACGATCGCGATCGGGGGTGCTATTATTGGCTATTCTATCCTACGTCAACGATTACCCTCAATCATCGAAGCTCAATTAGAAGATATTTTAAGTCGTCCTGTTACCATTGGCGAATTTGAAGCATTATCCCTTTCTCGCATTCAGATCGGTCCTTCAGAAATGGCTGCAACAGAAGCAGATGCTGATCGCGCTTCCATTAAACAAATCCAAATTAATTATAATCTTAGCTCTATTTTAACGCAAGGAAAATTACCTGTTTCAGTCCTGATTGTTGAACCCAAAATTTATCTGGATGAAAATGAAGACGGGGTTTGGTTAGAGTTAGATTTAGAACCAGCAGCAGAGGAAGAAGAACCGATCGAGTTACCCATAGATGTGGAAGCAACTGCTACGATTAGAAATGCAGAGGTTGTCCTTGTTCCGCAAACCTTAAACGCACCTGTGGAAATTTTTGCGGATGTGGAAGGGGGATTAATTTATCCGAGAGAAGGGGAACAATTAGTTAATTATAATCTTGATGCGACCTTTGCTGAGTCTCCGATCAATATTGAAGGACAATCCAATTTAGAAACTTTTCAAACGGAAGCCAAGATCGCGATCGAGCAACTATCTTTATCAAAATTATCCGCTTTAGTCGATGACCTTCCTGTGACTTTAAATCAGGGTCAAGTAGATGCTGATCTGGCTGTGAATATCCCCAGTTTAAAAGCCTATCAAGAAAGTAATCTTGAGGGAAATGTTACGATCAGCAATGTTGTCGGACAGGTAGCAATTGATGAAGAAAACACGATTCCTCTGTCTAGTAATCTGGGATTACAATTTCAACAGCAAGCGGTTTCCATTGCACAAGGAGAGGTCAAGATTGGAGAAATATTCCTCTCTTTATTAGGGAAAGCAAATTTAAAAACAGGCTACGATTTAGAAGTGTTAGTTGCTCCCTTTACGATTGCTAATTTACTAGCATTTGTTCCTGATGTCAAACTTCCTGTCCCTACAGATGGAGAATTTAAAGTTGATGTTAATGTTACGGGGGAAACAGAAAATCCTCAAGTTGATGTTATTTTTAGTGCCACAAAACCGACACAAATTGATCGGGTAGCTCTCACTAAGACGCTGGTTAAAATTAATGCTAACTTAGAGGAAATTCGGCTTGACCGCGCTGAAATTATCCCAGAAACAGGTGGCATCATTACAGCAGAAGGAAGCATCACTACCAACTTAAAACAAGCGTTAGAAGCTGGGGAGCTTAACAGCATTGATCTGACCACAAAGCCTGTTGAATTGCAAGCCAATGTTGACCTTCCGTTAAATGATGTGGCTGCTGCTTATGGGACAATTCCTGAAACGACTCGTCTCGGTTCTTTTAATAGTAAGATTCAAGCCCAAGGAACTTTCAAAAAACCAAATCTAGAAGCAACTTGGGAATTAATCGACACATTTATCACTTCAATTGGTGAAGTCGCTGGTGAAGGAAAAGCAACGTTTGATGGGACAGAGTTTTTAATTACAGATACAGAAATTCAAACGGATGTTGGCGAGATTACTGTCTTGGGAACGGGAAACCTAGAAACTCAAAAATGGGAGACAATTGTCAGTAGTAACTCTGTGGCGATCGACCCGATTATTTCAGAATTAATTGGACAAGGAAACCTACAAGAAGCGATCACTGCTTTAAATATAGATATTCGTGCTGGTGGGAAATTGGATGAGTTAACCCCCAACGGAATTGAAGGAAGTGCAGATGTTACAATTGCTCTTGGAGGAAGGGCGATCGATGTGGAAGGAAGGTTAGAACAAGGCAATTTACAAGCCTTAGTCAGAGGACAAAGATTAGAATTATTGCCCTTAATTTCTCCTTTTGTTCCTGAAGTAACTGTTCCTGTAACGGTCAGACGATTACAAGCACAATTAGACGGAAAGATTGGCGATTTGTTCACAGGAAAAACGGATTTAGCAACAGCGATCGCAGCAATTAGAATCAAAACTAATCTGACCTTAGCGGTTAATGAAAGTCCCATTGATGTGGAGGGAAATTTAGAAAGAGGATTTTTACAAGGGTTGGTCAAAGGACAAGAATTAAATTTAATTCCCTTTATTTCTCCATACCTTCCTGAAGTAACTGTTCCTGTAACAGTCAGACAATTACAAGCACAATTAACAGGCAGTATTATTCCGTTTTTAACAGGAGAAACGGATTTAATGACAGCTTTAGAAGGGTTACAAGGACAAGTGGATACGATCGCCTCTATTAATCAATCCGATGTCAACATCAATGCTAGTTTAGCTCAAGGGGGTCAAATTGCAGTCGATCTCTTTTCTAATTCTCCCATTGTTCTAACGCCATTATTGCCAGAGATTGCAGCCCAAGCTATCTTTGAAGGGGGAACAGCAAGTGTGTCAGGGACGATCGCGCAACTAGAAACTTTTCTCAGCACTCAAGATTTAAGCGGACTCAGCGCACAGACTAATCTTAATGCTACTTTGGCAGAAGGAGCGATCGCAGTTCAAGGAAACTTAGAAAATGGTCTTTGGAATGCGGATGTTGTTGTTTCTGATGTTAACACCACCGAGTTAAGTCGTCCTTACCTCAGTGATCTAAGCATTCGTAAGCCCAGAGGAAGAGTTTCCCTGAATTTCCCTCGGTTTAATGCGGAGTTGGCGGTTTCTGGGTTAATTAATTCCCGATTACGAGGCGATCGCGCCAATGTTAGCATTGATCAAGTCAAGGCTGATTGGGGACAACAATCAATCCAAGCCAGTGGCGTTGCCATATTAGTTAATCTTTTCACCGCGCCAGACATTGCAGAAACACAATTAAATGTAGAAACAAATCTTGATTTTAATTCCCTTCAAATCAATAAAATTCTGGACTTAATCCCGATCGAACGTCAATATTTACCCCAATCTCTCGATATTGCAGGAAGCAGCACCTTTCGCGGTCAATTCACAGGAAGAGAGCTTTTACAATCACCTAGCGCTGAAGATAGCATTGCCATCACAGGAGATTTGAGACTAAAAAATTTTAAGTTTAATGATCTTGTGTTTGATCCAGTGATGACAGGAGGGGTGAACTTTTCTACAGGAGACGCAATTAACATAATCCTGGAAGGGGAAAATGATATTATTTTAGCAGCCCTTGACCCTTGTCTGGAATCCTCCTGTGTCGCACCTTATAGTTTGAATGCCTTGGAAATCACTCAACAGCAAGGGGAAGAAGACGCGATCGCGATCATTGCCACAGGAAGCGGAAATCAAATTGATGCGACCATAGAAAACTTTCCCCTCAATCTGTTCAGAATTGCACCCGCCGAAGCATTTGGCTTGCCTGGCTTTGTTGGCGGTGTGGTCAACGCCGAAGCCAGTGTTAATTTAGGAACATTAACCGCCAATGGACAATTAAGCATCGGGAAACTAGGGATTGGGGAAACCCAAACAGAAGAGTTTGGGATTAGTTTTGAGTTTGAAAATAACGAAGCGAATGTCTCGCAAGGACGCTTAATTATTGGCGCAAATCGCTTTAACTTTGAAGGAAACTATAACCTTGCTTCAGGGGAAATTGGCGGAAACTTGACCCTAAAAGATGGGAAAATTCAAGACATCCTTGCTGTAGCCAATATTACCAGTGTCCAAGACTTCTCTCCCTTGACAGGGGGACAAAATCAGGGGAATGCTGCTGATTTAGGAGCGATTGCCCTCCGTCCCCAAGAGGAGACCCTCAGTTCAACCTTAGCGCTTCACCAACAAACCGTCACCAAAATCCAGCAAGATGCGCTGATATCCCGTCAATCAGACCTTCCCGACCAGTTGAATCTGCGAGGAGACTTAAATATTGACGCGAATGTCGCAGGGACAATCGACAATCCCACCCTTAATCTCGCCATCAGTGGGCAAGATTGGGAAGCGCGTCCCCGTCCTAGTATCCCTACCGTTAACCCCATTTTGGGCTTTGTTATCGAAGATGCGGGGATTTTACGCATTAACGATCTCGCGATCATCGCCAACTATGAAAACGGCGTGGGAAGATTAGAAGAAGCCAGTGTCATCATTGCAGAAGGGATCATCTCCGTCTCGGGAGAGTTCAACCAAAATCAGGAAATCTCAGCCAATGCGAAAATCGAAAACTTATCCCTCGATGCCATTTTACAGTTTGTTCCCAGTCCTGTGGATGCAACAGGGATCATTGGCGCAGAAGTGACTGTTTCTGGGACTCCTCTCATACCAGTTGTTGAGGGAAACTTTTCTCTGGAAAATAGTTCTTTCCAAGGACAGGCGATTGAGGAAAACTTCAGAGGAGAATTTAGTTACAGAGACACCCAGTTAACCTTGCAAACCACCAGTCCTCAAGACATTGATCTTCAAATCAATGGCGCGATCGCCCTCCCTCCCCAAGCTGGCTTTGAAAATACTATTGCTGCGAATGTGGAAATCCGAGAAGGTGCATTTAACCTCTTAGCCCCCTTGAGTTTTGGACAACTGGAATGGCGCAGGGGAGAAGGAAACATCGTCGCCACAGCAACAACTTCTTACACAGATAACCCTGAAGCTGCCCTAGATAACCTAGACTTGACGGGGACAGCAACCTTTGAAGAAGCGGTGCTGTTTACCACAGCCTTAGCAGAAGAAATCATCGTCAATGGTCAAGCCAACTTCACTCCTGATCGCCTCCGCATTGAATCGTTACAGGGACGGGTAGATGAAGCTGATCTGAGAGTGGCGGGAGTCTTTCCCTACTTTGTCCCACTAAGCGAAAGTGATCCAGATTTCAATAAGCCATTAACCGCAAAGCTCGATCAGGGACGACTTAACCTAGCCAACCTCTACAAAGGTCGCGCTGATGCCAATGTTACCTTCACAGGGATGATCTTGAATCCCATTATTAGCGGTGAAGCACGTCTTTATGATGGACAGGTGTTAATCCCCCAAACAAGCGGTCAGACCCTTTCCCCAGCTTATCAACGTTGGTTTGGAGACTTCGCAAAACTGCAAGGAGACCCTCCCGTGAACATCCAATTGCAGGAATTACGAGTGATTTTAGATGAAGGCTTCCGTTTTAGCAGTCCCCCTGTGTATGACTTCTCCATGACAGGAGATTTTACCCTCACTGGGTCTCCCCTCAATATTCCCAGTTTGCGCTCTTCTGGAACTATTACTTTAAACCGAGGGGAGATCACTCTGTTTAACACCGACTTCTTCCTATCCCGTCTCAATGAAAACCGAGTGGTGTTCGATCCCTCTCGTCCCATTGTCAATCCTAATTTAGATGTGGAGATGGGAACTACAATCACTGATCCAAGTAATGCGGGTCAAGCTAGTGAAGCTAACGAAGTGCGAGATGATGTGACCCGTGTGGGACGACCCGATACAATTACAGTAGATTTGGCAGTGAAAGGACAAGCACAAGACATTCTCGCCTCTTTGGGGGCGATCGCGGAAGAGGACGCTTGTGCTGTCACTCCAGAAGACTTTTTCCCCCAAGACCGATCAAATCGAATTTCAGACAGTCATTTAAATCAAGAAGAACAGTGTTTGAGTCAGAATGTGGTCAGTGGGAATGAGTCCAGCCAACAAATTTTGGAGTCTTCTGCGGTACAACTGACCAGTAGTCCTTCCCGCACCCGAGGGGAAATTGTAGAACTCTTAGCACAGCAATTTATTGGTCTGGCTGAACAATTAGAAAACAGCACTGGTCAGGAATTGTTGCAATTTGGTGCGACAGAATTCCTGATTGAACCCCTAGCCCGAGATATAATTTTCTTCGCCAATGAACAAGCCACCAAGTTAGCTCAACCGATGATTGGCGTGGATCGCGCCGAAATTTATCCTCAAGTACAAGGAATCTATTTGCTGGGAGAAAATTCTTTTGTCGGGGTCGGTTACGACTATGTCTTCAGCGAGTTTAGAGTGCGTTATCAGCGATCGTTCTAAAGTTCGATCGACGTTGCTTAATTTAAGGGTGATCTTTTGCGCGATCGCGCTATTTGAAAGTTACATTACAAACGTGATCGCGTTTTCAGTAAGTTTAACTCGATCGCCTTCAATACTTTTTGTTTAACGGTTACTTCTGTCATGAATGCTCGATCCTAAATAATACCATTTTGAAAAAGAAATGTGACAGTAGTAGAGGTGTCGAAGTAAGGAATTTAGCAGGATGAGAGTAGATTATCAGCAAGTGATTAAAGAAGACCCAGAAGAGCTAAAACAAATACAAATGGAACAAAAAGATGTTTCTAACTTTAAGAAGATACAGGGCTTGTATTTATTGAAAATGAGTCGAGTAAAAACCGCTTCTAGCCTAGCTGATTATCTGGGAGTGCATCGAGTAACAGTTCAAAGATGGCTAAAAAGTTACCGCGATCGAGGATTAAGCGCCCTCCTAGCTCTGAAACCAAAATCAGGGCGATCAAAAGCGATAGGAGAGGACGCGATCGCGGGATTGAAAGCCAGATTATCAGAAGAAGAAAAGGACTTTAATAACTCTAGCATAACTTCTTTAAAATGGTATAAGAAAGAGTCTTTCTTTCTCTAAAAAATTCCAGAATCATTTGGAAGCCATCTGGGACTTTATTCATCACTACAACGCCAGCTTACAAATTGGTATCCTGACCTAAATAATATGAAATCCGTTGAATGAATAGACATAGCGGGCTTCTAGCCCGCACTACCCCCAATTGTGTGGTTGATTAGCTTAATTTAGCCAAGCCCCCAGCGTATCATAAAAATTAGCAGATTTGGTTAAGGAATGGTTAAGTTTTATTTTTATGTTTAAACCCCTCGAAGGGCTAAGACTGGACTAACCGAACAGAATCACACACATTGGTTAATTAATGTCCAGTGATTTGGTTAGTCATTAGTCATGTAAGAAAGTCGCCTTGGGCGACTTTGTTGGGAATCCGAAACAAATGGACTTTTGACAACAGGCTATTAACTCTTCAAATAGAGGATCGCCAAAACTCATTAAACGCAGTGAATGATTATCAGCAAACACTTCTGGATCAAATGTAACTTGATAAGTGTTATTTGCATAATTGAGTTGCCAGACGCGATCGCGCATTTCCACCCATTCCACTCCCAGCGCAGCAAGAATCTGAGAATTGATCATTAACTGTTCAATATCTTTTGGCGAAAGCGGCGATCGCGCAAGGGGTTCATTCACTTCCGCTAAATCTGCTTCCACATCTCTAGTAACCAGATCATCCACATCCATCTCCCTCTGGACATTATTAAAATTCTGCTCAAATTCCGCCATTAACACATCTTCTTCTTCAGGATCAGCACTCATCACCGCTTTTTCAATGAAGGTGGGAACTTCGGCGAGAATCGGTTGGACATGACCGACGACATTTTCAAATAAATCAATACGATCGCGCAGTCGTCGATAAACTTTCGCCTCTACTGTCCCATCATAGTAGAAGTTATGAATCCTAACTGTAGAATACCGTTGTCCAATGCGATCGAGTCGTCCAATCCGTTGTTCCACTCGCATGGGATTCCAAGGGAGGTCATAATTGATTAAAACACCACAGGTTTGTAAATTTAGCCCTTCACTGGCTGATTCTGTACCAATTAACAGTTTAATGTCACCATCTCGAAACCGCCGTTTAATCTGTTCTTTAGAAACAATCCGCCATCTATCCCCTTCATAGACTTCCCCACCGCGTCCAGAATAACAAGCTAACTGTGTTCCGTAGAGTTGCTGTAGCGATTCTCGCAAATAGTCCATCGTGTCGGTGTATTGGGTGAAGATGAGAATGGTTTCGCGATCGAGGAATTCTTGACGAATCAGGTCAATTAAAAACGATAACTTGCTATCTTCTCCCGTATTCTCAAACTGACGCAGCAAGTCTTCTAAATACTCCACTTCTTTTGGATCAACGGGTTCAGCTAAGTAGGATTCTAACCCTGTAATCACCGCATCATCCACATCATCCAGTTCGATTAAATCATCTTCGGTGACACTAATGCCATCTAAACGACGTTGAAGCGATTGACGAACCGCATAAAAGGAACTGGTCAGACGTTTGCGATACAAAGTCATTAAAAAGCCTAATGCTTTGCGTTCCTGTTTTTGCGCGAGACGATAAAAATCCCTTACATACGCACTGACAGCGCGATAAAGAGGGATTTCACGGCTAGATTCAAGGTTAATGGCGTTATCTTGAACATAGCGTGTAGGAATATCCCGTTCTAGCATTCCCCGTTTATAATACTCTCTCAAAGTATCACGAGTGTGACGAAACATATAGTCTTTAAGCGGTGTGTTAACAGTGAGATACTGGCGTGAGGCGTTAATAAAGGGTTTATTGTTAAGATAAGATTTATAGTTGGCGATCTTTTTCCCTTTTTCCCAAGTATCTTGGAGTTGGTAAGCTAAAACGCGATCTTTTGTCTTTAGATAATCTTGAAAACGCGGACAAGTCTTTCCCCCATTGCGGAAATAATCTGTTGACATTTGTTGCCAAAATTCTAGGGTATTTTGATGGGGTTGATTGCTTAGAGAGGCAAAATAATTACAGAAGTTATCGCCATAATACCAATGTCCTTTTAAGCCAAATAAATGGAGGAGATCAAAGATTTCAATGGGATCAACTTGCATAGGAGTCGCTGATAAAAGAATCAACGATTTAGCTTTTCCGCTTTCCCTTAATTGTTGCATTAATGTTAATAACCGATTCGGAGTCTCTTTCCGCGCTTGTGGGCTTTTTCGTCTCGCGTGATGGGCTTCATCTAATACTACTAAATCCCAAGACTTTGCTTCTAGTAATTCCTCCATTCTTTCTTGACGGCGCATTAAATGACTAGAGGCTAAAACTAAATCTTTACTGTTCCAAGGATTGGTAAAGTTCTCCTGATTTTCAGTGTTTCCATAACAGTCTTGAAACGTTCCTTTCGTATAACTCCAAAAGTATAAATTAAACTTTTCTCTTAGTTCTTCTTGCCATTGTTTTTGGACACTTGCTGGGGAAAGCACTAACACTCTTTGGACTTGTTGGCTAATCAGAAGATAGCGTAAAACTAACCCTGTTTCAATGGTTTTTCCGAGTCCAACTTCATCAGCAATCAGGAAACTCTGAGGAAATTGTTTTGCGACACGACGGAGAATTTTAACTTGATGTAACCAAGGGGTAATGGGAATTGATTGCAAACAAAAATCTAAGCATCCTTTATGGTTGGGAAGATTAAATAATGTTTCCCATTGTTGTTTTTCTTCGTTGGTTATTTGTGGTTCGTTATTGGTTATTAGTTGTTCGTTATTGGTTTGAGTGTTAGGGAGAGGACGAGTATCGAATTCTACTTTTTGATTCCATCTGGGTTTGGTATTTGGAGTGTAGCGTAAGAGTTTTTGACGCACTGCTTCGGGAACTTCAAAGGTTTGAATATTCGGTGCAAAATTATTCCAAAGTTGTTCAAAGCGAAATACTTCTTCTGAAACTCGTTCTAAGTCTCTTCCTCCTTCCCATGAACAGTAAACATGGAAGGATTCAACATTTTGTTCCCAGCCACTTAAGGATTCATTATTAGAACCAAAACAAACTAATTGGTTATTCTCAGCATCGGTAAAGATTCCCACTTTTTCATGGAAGATATGTTGTGGATCAATTTGTTTTTCTGATGATTCAGGAAGTCCATTTGTTAGGAGAGGAATAGCGATTTTAATATCTAAATCTTGGTTTTGAATTAGCCAACTGAGAATTTCAAAATGTTTCAGTTGGGCGAAAGTTTCAGGAGGGGTTAATTCATAATCAAGGCGAGTGGTTAAAGCGTCTCGCAGTGCGTATCCTTGTTGAATCGCTTCTAAATCTTGGGAGTTAAACTGACAGCCCATAATTAAACGCATTTTACCATTGTTATCTAGCATTGCGCCTAATCCCTGAGCGACTTTACTGAGGATGCTACTATTAAAAAAGCCTGATTTGCGATCGTAATTAACAGACCGTTCTAAGGCTGGAATGTAAAAGTCAAGGATAGGATTATGTTCGTTACTGGAGTAACCGATGCGCCAATGGTAGTCAGGTAAT
>CAYXDG010000104.1:0-10334 GCA_964463655.1 uncultured Dactylococcopsis sp. | reverse complement strand
CGTTGGTGGAATCAACAACAAGAGTTGTTATTGTGGGACTCAGAAATAGCGCAACGAGAACGGGAACGAGCGGAACGATTAGCGGAACAATTACGCTCAATGGGAATTGAACCGAGCGATCAATAAAACATAATTAAATTGAGATGAGTAAAAAGGAAGATTGATTTAAATCTTTTTGCCGTTCTCCCTTGACCTTAAAGCCAACTTGAAGGTTTAAGCTAAAACTGAAGTAAATATCGAGGGAGTTTTCAATGACTCAGCGTTTAGTAGAAGTTTTCACTGCCGGCTGTCCTTTATGCGATGAAATCGTTAAGCTGGTGCAAAGTTTGGCTTGTGAACAGTGTCAAATTCAAGTATGGGACTTAAGAGAAGGATGTGCGACTAATGAATGTCGTGACAAAGCCAAACAATATGGGATTCATCGCGTCCCCTCTGTTGTTGTAGATGGGAAACTAGCAGAATGTTGTCGTCATCAACAACCGATTACTCGTGAGGCTTTGACAGCAGCAGGGGTCGGACAAAGTTAACTACAACAATCCTAAAAATGTTGTTTAGGTGAGGTTAAAGCAGTGGTGCAAAAAAACAAAATGATAAGTGATCTCTACTTGACGATGTAATTGCCCAATCAGCAATCAATGAAGAAACGACAAGGGAGTTGGAAATCACAGGCTTGTTCATCAATGTTGCCACATTATAGCGCTACAAAATCAGGTTAGGACGTTCTTAAAAAGACTAGCGACCGAGACGGTCGCACTCCCACCGTTCGGGAAATGTCCTAATATAATTGACTCACATTAATCTGAATTTGATCTCAGGGACAGATCAAAAAATAGTAAAGCATGGACTGATCATGAGTAAGCGGGTAGATTCCCTGAATTCAGTTGGGGCAAAAAAAGATTAAGGTTTCTATTATCAAAAACTCAGTTTCTACTTAGAAAAACGAGTGATGATAAAAATCAAGGGAAGGAAGATATAGATAGATTCAGCTACTGAGGGATCAAGTTTTCATTGATCCCTCTCTCTTACCTCCCTATAAAAAAACTAATTCAATGGAGGGAAAGATAATGAAACGCTTTTTAACAGGTACTGTATTTACAATCTTGTTAGCAACAAGTTCTACTGCTGCTTTAGCTGGAGAAGTTGCTGCCAAGTCTGCGACTGATTCAGTTAATCTGGATATTCAACCGTTTAATTTAGTTCATCGCGCTTACAGTGGTCACTTTTCTCAACAAGGAATCCCTGGTTTTAATGGTTTAGCAACGGCTTATCGAAGCGGTCAAATCGAAGCGGAAGATTTGATCCAAACGGCGATTAACCGAGGACGACTGTCTCCAGACGCACTAGATGATGCGGGGTATGTTAATGCGGTTAAGTTTCAATTGGAAAAATTGCGCGATCGCGATAGTGATGATTAAAATAATTAATCTCATCTGCGCTAACTTGCTAACTTGGCTCTAAAAGACAAGAAAGTCTGATTGAATCCCTCCTGTTTAACCTCGGAGGGATTCACGTTACCTTTTTATGCTATAGCGCTACAGGTTTTGTTTAGGACATTCTGGAGGATAGTAGCGACCGAGACGGTCGCACTCCCTGCCACATTAAACGTCCTAACCTAATTGTGTACTGCTATACTAATGGTTGACTTGTGATCCTCCCATTCTCTGCACAGACTTTGAGAGTAGCTTAAAGCAAATAGCAACTTCTGTTTGAGTCCCGTAGGACGAAGTCCGCGCGAAGCATCCCACTGCCTGAAGGTGTGGGAATCGTCAATCTTCACTGTCTGGGACGACGCTAACATTTTTTGGCACAGGAATAACAATTCCAGCGCGATCGAACGCTTCTTTCACCATTTTTCGTAACTCCCCTTGAATATCGTCATGCACCCCGCGACGACTGTTATTAGGCTTTAATTTTGTGACAGCGCGAACCCTTAAATGGATAGTGCCAAATTCTTCTAAACCGTCCACCTGTGTTGGTTCGATGACATCATTGGGAAAGCGCTCTTGCAAGTCATGTCCCACTTCTTCTAAAACCTGATACACTAAATCAAGGTCAGAATCATAAGCAACGCCAACATCAATCACGCCATAAATAAATTCTCGGGAATAGTTAGTAATTGATTTAATATCGCCATTACGGATGATTTGTAACTGTCCATTAGGATGTCGGATGCGAGTATTGCGAAGCTCGATCGCCTCTACTACCCCTTCTGCTTTTTCCAATTTAATATAATCGCCAACGAGATAGTAATTCTCAAAGAGGATAAAAAAACCACTGACGGTATCATCCACTAAATTTTGCGCTCCTAGTCCCACCGCTAATCCTAACAAACCCGCTGCTGCTAAAATCGGTGCAGGATCAACTCCTATCGTTTCTAGGAGTAAAATTCCTAACCAGACATAAATCCCATATTTGACGAAACTTTGCAGGATCGGAATTAAGGTTACTCTTCGTTTTTGTTCTTCCTCACTCAGCCTTTTCTTCGCTAGAAAGACTTCTACAATAAATAGATTGCTAAATTCTATTAAAATTCGTCCTGCAAGAATAATCCCCACGATGCGAATCCCTTTCACTCCAATTTCAGACAGACCGATCAGGGGTTCAACTTGTGCCAAAACCAAAGTTCCTATTGCAATTGCAATCACATATTCTAGAGAACTCATCAAAAATGGAATTAGATTTCTCAATTGTGCATAAGATCGCAGTGCTGCATTACGATTGAGGTAGGCTTCGCTAAAGGCATCAAGGGTATCTACGATCGCAGGTGGAATCTTCAGTAATAATAAACCAGAAGCGATAATGAGATAGATTTTGAAGATGGTGAAGAGAATCTCCCCGAGTGCTTGCAATTGAAACGCCAGTGTACAGTATAAAAGCGTTGCTAACCACAAACCATTACTAACATAAATTTTTAGCACTTGGAAAAATTGATCGATGCTAAAGTCATTACGGGTAAATTGATCCCAATTTTGAAGCCATTTGCTGGTTTTGTCTAAAAGACTTTGTAAGGGTTTATTAATCATTGTGACAATGACAATCGCGATCGCGCTTTTCAGCAAACCCCAACCCAGATCAGCCCAAATTTTTGGCGAAAACTCATTAAATACATTGATGGTTGTTGCTAGTAAGGGATGATTTTGCCAGAGCAAGATTAAGTTTCCCCCAATGATTGCAATAGTGCAAATGATCCATAAGAAAAAGAAGAGTTTGAGGGTCAGTTTCTGGAGATATGCTAATAGTTGTTGTTGGAAGTGGAATCTTGGAATCAGTTTTAGTCGTTTGAAGAATATGTCTATTCCCCAAGCGAGAAGACAAAAGGCGATCGCCAAGAGGACAATTTCTCCTACAATCACTAATAAATCGATGAGTGTCAAGTTCATTACAGTTAATGATTAGAATTTTTAGCAACGCGATCGAGCATTGTTTCTAGTCAGTGGCGCGATCGATGCGTTCCTAATCTAAAATATTTTATCTTGAGAATCAATTTTAATCAATCCTAATTCAAGACAGACTGTGCAGTTGAGAATGTTATAGTAATAAGCGTCATGGTCATTGAATCAATACGAATTTTGAAACGGTAATGGAACAAGAAATCATCAAACAAAACCTAGAACAGTTTTTAATTGTTCTTTCTGTCTCTCTTGGCGTAGCAACGCTGTCGCAAATTTCTAATTTTTTTCGTCAGATTCCTTACACTTTATTATTAGTTATTGTCGGCTTAGGGCTAGCTTTTGTTGATATTCGTCTAGTTAATCTTTCCCCAGAACTAATCTTAGAAATTTTCTTACCACCGCTTTTATTTGAAGCAGCATGGAATGTCCGTTGGCGCAACTTTAAGCAAAACCTAATTCCGATTACGTTATTAGCGATTTTTGGCGTTGTTATTTCCGTTGTTGGGATTGGCTTTATCCTCAGTTATTTTACCACTTTATCACTCCCGATCGCGCTTTTAGTTGCGGTAAGTTTAGCAGCAACTGATCCTGTTTCTGTGATTGCTTTATTTCGAGAATTAGGAGTTGGAGAACGGCTGACCGTTTTAATGGAAGGAGAAAGTTTATTTAATGATAGTGTAGCGGTTGTTGCCTTTGGTTTGCTCGTGGGAATTCCCCTCGGTTTACAAGAGTTTTCTATCACCAACGCCTTGATTCAATTTGTTACCTTTACAGGGATTGGAATCAGTATCGGTGGTTTAATTGGATTTGGAATTTCTTATTTAACTCAACGCTTCGATCTCCCTTTAGTCGAACAATCCTTAACCTTAGTTTCTGCTTATGGAACATATTTAGTTACTGAAGAATTAGGCGGTTCTGGTGTCATTGGAGTTGTCACAGTGGGCTTAATTTTAGGAAATTTTGGCTCTCGAATTGGGATGAACCCTCGCACTCGTTTATTAGTCTCAGAATTTTGGGAGTTTATCGCTTTTTTTGTGAATTCTATTGTCTTTCTTCTCATCGGTGATCAAATTGATATTGTTAGCTTAATTGACAAATGGGAATTAATTGCTATTTCAATTATTGCGCTGGTCAGTATTCGCTTTATCAGTATCTTTGGCTTAAGTTCGATTAGTAATTTAATCACCAAACAAGATATTAGTTTGAAAGAAGAAATTGTCTTATGGTGGGGCGGTTTAAGAGGGTCTGTTTCTGTTGCCTTAGCGTTAAGTGTTCCTGTGACCTTAGAGGGAAGACAAGACATTATTGAAGCCGTTTTTGGGGTTGTATTATTTACCTTATTAGTGCAAGGGTTGACAATGCAAATAGTCATTGAGAAACTAGGTTTAATTGGCGATCGCACTCAGCGTCGAGCCTATAGTGAACTAATCGCCCGTCGCAGTGCTTTAGAAAGGGTTTTAGACCATCTTGATGCGGTGAAACCGTCTCCTAGTATTGATGAAGAATTTAAAGATTATCAGCGAGGGTTAGTAGAAGGACAACTCAAGAATATCAAAGCAGAAATTACCGAACTAGAACAATCTTATCCCCAACTGCGATCGCTCGAACAAGAACAATTACGAGAACAACTGTTAGACATCGAAGCAGACACCTATGCTGAATTTATTCGGGCGGGAAAACTCAACAAAAACCTCTCTCCTTTGTTGCGAGAAGTGCTATCCAAGGAAGAGTAAACTAATACCATTGTAATTAATTGGCACGATCAAATAATCAATTAAGCCCCTGTTTCCTTGGTCACTTTCAAAAAACCGAGTCTCCAACCTTCCCCATCAGAAAAGGCAGAAACTCGGTTGATGACAAATCTAAGCCAGTTTAGCTAGCTTGATACCAAGGAATATCACGCTCTTTGGACTCCCAGAACATATTATGGATTTTTTGCACAGTATCCATCAATTCTTGGGCGTATTGGATACTAATTTCCATTTTACAAGCAGAGCAGAGTTTTGCTGCTTTCCAGAAAGTTGTATGAAGGTCTGGATACTTCTCTAAATGTTTTTCTTTGAAGTAGTCTGTCCAGAGAATTAAGAGTTCTTCTTTCGCAATTTGTGCTTGTTCTTCTTTAATTTGCACATAACGAGAAAAGGTGTTTTCATAAGCAATTTTTGCTTCTTTGCTATCATCTTTTGGCTCAAGATCAATGAGCTTTTTCGTCATGGAGAGAACTGCTTCTGCTGCAACCCGAGCAGAGGAAGGATCGTAAACCCCACAAGGTCCGTCGCAGTGAGCGTGGACTGCTTGTGCTGGAGATAAAGTTTTGAGAGCTTTGGTAATTGCCTTCAACATAGTTTGATGATACCTAATCGATATTTTCAGTAAGTTTCAACAGAGGGGCGATCAGGACAAGGCTGATTAAAAACCCTTACTTGCCCGACTGCATCACCATTTATTCCCATCATAAAACAAGACCGACCTATCCTCCTAGGGGGGATACAAAATTTTTTTTCAATTCCTATCTCTCGACGTAGAAGAATAATTGATAATTGATAATTAGGGATTATATTGTAGAAGCATCAGTTCATCAGAATCAATGGTTAGTAAAAGTCGTATTCCTGCAAAATTTGCGCTGCTTTTCCGTCCTAGCGTTTCCCGTGTCTTGTTAGCCTTGGGATTGATCCTCACGGCGTTTTTTGTCACCATTGCGCTTTTTGCCCCCTTATGGGAAACTTGGGGTTGGTTACCCAGTCCCACTGAGTCTCTTAGCAACCCGATTCATAATCCCCCCAGTGCAGACTATTGGTTTGGGACATCTCGCCAAGGCTATGATGTGTTTGCGCGGACGTTGTTTGGGACTCGCGCTGCGTTACAGGTGGTGGTGATTGCTACGTTAATTAGTATGGTTTTAGGAGTCCCTTTAGGAATGATTAGCGGTTATTTGGGGGGACGGATTGATCGCGCCCTTCTTTTCTTAATGGATACCATCTATACTCTTCCGGGATTATTATTATCGGTCACTTTAGCGTTTGTGGTGGGGAGAGGCGTTTTCAATGCTGCGATCGCGGTGAGTATTTCTTACATTCCCCAATATTATCGCGTTGTCCGCAACCACACCACCAGCGTCAAAACAGAATTATTCATCGAAGCAGCAAGGGCGATGGGGGCAACTCCCACCAGAGTTTTATCCCATTATCTCTTTTTTAACGTCATTCAGAGTGTCCCTGTGCTGTTCACCCTTAATGCTGCGGACGCTATCCTGATTTTAGGCGGATTGGGCTTTCTGGGCTTAGGATTACCCGAAAATGTTCCCGAATGGGGCTACGCATTGCGTCAGGCGTTAGATGCGCTTCCCACTGGGATTTGGTGGACGGCGTTTTTCCCAGGTTTAGCGATGACCTTGATGGTGTCGGGATTTTCTTTATTAGGAGAAGGGTTAAGTGAAGTTTTCGATCCCCGTGAACAACTTTAAAAGCAATTAATAATTAGTTAGGGTCTGCTGAAAAAGTTCAGGGGTTGGTGAAGACCGTTATTTGTTATTTGAGACTTATTGAGGGGATATAATATCACTTCCGACTGAGGAATTGTCAGGAATGGAAGTTCATAATGTAGCAGCAGTAATCAGATCATTGCTTTCGAGTTGTGCGATCGGGCGAGGCAAAGCCTACGGTTCAAAAATTATTGATAGTTCTTAATCTTCTTATGTCTTGGTTTGTTTTAAGTTTAATTTGTTTATTTGTTTATGGTCTTTGGGGATTTTTTTCTAAGTTTGTTAGTACAGAGTTAAATGCGCCAAGTTTACTCATTTATTCTTTACTGGGATCATCTTTAGGGATTCCTATTTACCTGGCTACCTATCGCAATTCTTTTTCATTTCAGTGGCAAAACGGTTGGACATATTTAGGAATTTTAGTTGGCATTTTCACCAGTTTAGGCGGGCTTTTATTCTTTAACGCGATCGCGCGAGGAGAGGCTTCTAAAGTGGTTGTGATTACCAGTTTGTATCCGATTGTGACAACGTTTTTAGCCTTTGTTTTCCTCAATGAAACCATTAGTCTTGGTAAAATCTTTGGGATTATTCTGTGCTTAGCTGGAATTGTCATCCTTTCTTGTAGTAAGTAATAGTTAGGGTCTTAGAAATAAGTCCATTGATCGGTGTATTTAGGGGACAGGGAACACAAAGTTCTCTCAAGCCAGAGAGCGCGTGCTTAACGTCCAATATGTGCTGGAGTGGTAATCATGCAACTGCTAAAAATTATTCTTGAGAACAAATCGAACATCTTGATGGAGACATTCTGTTTGCCATTGTCGATCAGACAGATTGTTGACACAGAGAATGATGGCTCAATAATAGTTGATGGAAATCTCTGGGAAAACCCGCTAATTTTAGAGAAGGAGCGTCAGGCTGAAACTAACGCCAACTGGGAAACTAAATTATTACCCTAGAGCCATGCTCGATCGCGAAGGGTCACCGAGTGAAGCCCAATCAGGCAGAAATTGAATAAAATGGAATCTAAGGACACCCCAGACACTCATTCCTTTTTTCTAAGAACAATGACCTTGAAAACGATTGATTTGAATTTGGTTCTAGAACAAGCAAAAGCAGAAACGATCACCATGATGGAATCGGAGCTTAATCTGAGTGATCCTTCAATCATTACCCCTTTAGAAGCATTAGCCAATGAGTATCCTGAAATTGCTCCGACGTGCAATTCGATTTTATTGGAGTTGATCAGCAAGCAAGTTCACTCTAGCTCCGTTGTCGCTCAACAAGAAACCGCCATTGAGTTTTGATTGAAATCAAATTTGATAGATGAAGGTATTGTTTTTGATACTTACCACTGTAGTTGCTTGATCGAGCTTCGTGATGACCGTTATGGATTTCTAGCGATTGCCGAACGCTACCTAAGCCACGGATGCGATTTTTACATTGCATCTTACTATCATTTTTCTGATCTGGTGGGACGGGAATATGAAATGGCTAAGGAAATCATGCAGCAACACTTAAGTGGCTAAAGATGAAACATCAGTGGCGCGTTCACGTAGTAGCGTAGGGATTATTGTATAAAAAACTCTTAATATTTCAGATCAATCAAAAACATGAACAGCACTCAAACGAATCCTTTTTTTAACCTCCCTTACGAAACAGCAATGGAAAATCTGGGGGAAGACTACTATGATGTCGTTTCTGCTGCGGAGTTTCCCCAACATTTTCTTCGCTTTCGCAATGATGACCTCCTTCCCTTACTCAACTTACAACCCGAACAAGTCAAAGATGAGGACTTTATTGAAGCCTTTGGGAAGTTTCAAGGAGTACGTCCTTTTCTGGCTTTACGTTATCACGGCTATCAGTTTGGGAATTATAACCCTTTTCTAGGAGATGGACGCGGATTTTTATATGGACAAGTGCGCGGACGAGATGGGAGACTCTACGATTTTGGGACAAAGGGGTCTGGACAAACTCCCTATTCTCGAAATGCAGATGGACGGTTAACTCTTAAAGGTGGTCTGAGAGAAGTGTTAGCAGGAGAAGCGTTACATCAGTTAGGAGTCCGCACCTCTCGCTGTTTGAGTCTCCTTGAAACGGGGGAACCTCTTTGGCGCAATGATGAACCCTCTCCCACTCGCGCTTCTGTGATCATACGGGTGAATCATTCTCATATTCGCTTTGGGACATTTGAACGCTTAAATTACATACAACGTCCTGATTTAATTGAAAAGTTATTAGATCATGTAATTACTTACTATTATCCTCACTTAAATAATTCTGTTGAAAAATATGCAGAATTTTATCAAGAATTAGTGCAAAGAGTTGCAGAGTTAGCAGCCCAATGGATGGTCGCTGGATTTTGTCATGGGGTTTTGAATACTGATAATATGTCAATCACAGGAGAAAGTTTTGACTATGGCCCTTATGCGTTTATTCCCACTTATAATCCTGGGTTTACGGCCGCTTATTTCGACTATTCTGGGCTTTATTGTTATGGGAATCAACCTCGCATTTGTTATTGGAATTTAGCTCGCTTACAGCGTCCTTTAGAGATGGTCATGTCAGCCCAAGATTTGGAGACTGGATTAGCTAAATTCGATCGCCATTACGACAAAACGTATCGCCAGTTAATGATTGAGAAATTAGGCTTTCTTGCTTTATCGGATGCGGATGCACAATTTTTAATGGAAGAAACCGTTACTTTATTACGAGATTCCCAAGTTCCCTATCATCGCTTTTTCGCGGAATTAGGAAACTGGTTTAGTCCAAGCTGGCAAAAAAATGCTGAGTTAATTTTAGAAAATGCGGGGTTGATTAAGCAACTGCGGGAACAATATCGCCTTTGGGAAAATTGGCAAAAACTTTATCAACGACTGTTGAAACAGTGTAATGATGAAGAATTAGAACAAATTGGCTTGCGGTTACAACAAAAAAATCCACAAACAGCTTTACTACGTCCTGTTATTGAGTCAGTTTGGGAACCCATTAGTTTAGATGATGAATGGGACCCCTTTTATGCGTTATTAAAACAAATTTACCAGAAACAGTAACTAATTGGGGCGATCACAAATAATTAACAAGGTGTAAGAGCTATAAAACCCTTACACCCATGAGTAAAAAAGAACTTGGCACTGAGCTATTTTCCCAGACAGTGACCCGTCAAGTATCTTTGCCGCAGCTGCGTTTCACCTCCGAGTTCGGGATGGGTCGGTGTGGTTCCACAGCGCCTTCAGCACCAAGAAAGAGAGTGGTTCTCATTCAGGCAGAACCTTCAAGACCGCATAGTACCAAGAAAAGAGGTCAAGCCCTCGGTCGGTTCGCACGCCTTGGCTTCATCTGTTACCAGACTACCACCGAGCGCCGAGCAAACAGGTGTTCTTCCTGTGACCTTACTTCTTTAACAGAATGAGAGCACTCATCTTGAGGTGGGCTTCCCACTTAGATGCTTTCAGCGGTTATCC
>CAYXDG010000103.1:0-10354 GCA_964463655.1 uncultured Dactylococcopsis sp. | reverse complement strand
AAAAGAATCTTTCTAAGAAGCACAAGGGGAGTAACCGCTATGAAACCGCTAGATTAAAAGTTGCTAAACTACACACCAGAATAACTGATATTAGAACAGACTTTCTTCATAAGTTGTCCTACCGATTGATTCAGGAAAACCAACTGATTGCTCTAGAGGACTTAAATGTCAGTGGAATGGTGAAAAACAGAAAACTCTCTCGTATCATCTCAGATTTAGGCTGGCGTTCGTTTAGAACGATGCTAGAAGCGTGCATGTGGTATGTATGAGAGAGAAGTTAGAGTCACTGACCGTTGGGAACCCACCAGTCAAAAATGTTCTTGTTGCGGGTTCAGAGGCAGGAGTTGGATGTTCGGGAGTGGACGTGCTTAAATTGTAGAGCGGTTCACGATCGCGATCTTAACGCCAGTAGAAATATCTTAAAAGTCGCGGGTGGACAGTCTGAGACTCAAAACGGATGTTGGAGGGAGTGTGAGACTACCGATTGGGTAGCTGTTCCCGTTGAAGCGTCAACCCACCAAAAGAGCAAGCAATTAAGTTTGTTCTAGTAGGAATCTCCGCCTTTTAGGGCGGGGAGGATGTCAACATTCTAAAATTAATACTTTTAAAATTGTTAATTGCCTTACAGCCACGATCGAGTAACTAGAGCAATAACGACCCCTAAAATCACGCCAACAATTACTTGTAAGGGGGTATGTCCAAGCAACTCCTTTAGCTTTTCCTCATTAAAGTTTTTGTGTTCTCGAAAGAGTTCATCTACAATTTGATTGAGAATCCGCGCTTGTTTTCCCGCAGCTTGTCGAACTCCAGCAGCATCAAACATGACAATAATAGCGAACAAAAGGGCGATCGCGAAATCGGTACTATCCCACCCTTCTTTAATTCCCACTCCTGTCGCTAAAGAAGCAACTAACGCCGAATGAGCGCTGGGCATTCCCCCTGTGGTAAACAGCGATCGCGCATTAAATTTTCCCTCTCGAATAAACTCAATAACGAATTTCAACCCTTGAGCAAGAAAGCAAGCAATCAAGGAAACCCAGAGCAAATGATTGTTTAATAAACTCGAAACATTTTCCATAATCAATTCTTGCGATTAGCAATTAACTGCGCGATCGCCTGTAGAGGAAGCGCCGCTTCTCCATAAGCGGTCAGTTCCTCACAAGCGGATTGGGTTAATTCATCCGCTTTGGCTTTTGAGGCTTCTAATCCCAACAACCGAGGATAGGTGGCTTTATCTGCTTCGATATCCTTTCCTGCAGTTTTTCCTAACTCTTCTTGGGTAGCAGTAATATCAAGAATATCATCCACAATCTGAAACGCTAAACCAATGTTATGGGCATAGCGAGACAACCCTGCTAAGGTTTCTTCACTAGCGCCTCCTAAGATTGCTCCTGTCACCACACAGGCTTCTAATAAAGCCCCTGTTTTGTGGGTATGGATGTAGTTGAGGGTTTCCAAACTAATATCAGGGTTTCCTTCTGAAGCCAAATCAACCACTTGACCCCCAACTAACCCTGTAGCCCCAACAGCATGACCTAATTTTGCAACCACTTGTAAGACCGCTGAAGGATTCACCCCTTGGGTTTGGGTCGCAATATACTCAAACGCATAAGCAAGCAAGCCATCCCCTGCTAAAATCGCGATATCCTCGCCATATCTTTTATGATTCGTTAGCTGTCCCCGCCGATAATCATCATTATCCATCGCAGGTAAATCATCATGAATTAGTGACATCGTATGAATCATCTCTAAAGCGCAAGCCGTGGGCATGGCAATTTCAAGAGTACCCCCCACTAACTCGCAAGTCGCCAGACAAAGAATGGGACGTAATCGCTTCCCGCCAGCCAAGAGAGAATAGCGCATTGCTTCATAAATGACAGGCGGTTCACCCACACGCAGGGATTCATCTAAGGCTTTTTCCACCACCGCTTTTCTGGCTTGTAAATAGCTTTCTAAATCAAAGGTTAGGTTTTGCAGACAAGTCGATTGATCACTCATGGTCATGGTTGGGGTTTTTAGGCTTGCAACTCGATTAATATTGTACGGGTCAATGAGCGATTCTTCACAAAAAATAATGAGTCAATAGCTGCTGCATATAATAGTTAATTTGTCAAGACCCCCCAAATGGCTTAACATAACTTTACCCGATCGCGGCTGCTCCTTAAAAAGACAATTTGGTGCTGACTCTCCGCAAAACTCGCATCCAAAGGGCAAAAACTTTAAATTTAAACACACCTAGCACCCATCTCATGAAAACTATACCACGAAAAATGTTGATGAGCAAATCCACAGCTTTCTAAGCCACTTAATTGGTTTAAGTTTAAGAAACGTTAAGGGATTTTAGATAAGTTATTTTAATCTTGTAAGACTTTCAGTTTGCGATCGCTAATCATTCATCCGAGCGTACAGCCATTAATTAAGTAGGTAGTCCTAATTAAACGTTACGATGGAAATCATTTTGTATTTCTACATGAATGACATTTGAACTTAGCCGATAACGAAGCTATTTAATTGAAACTTTAGCCTTTAATTCACCTTGATGGCGATCTTAGTCCAATAGTTGAACAGTAAGCAACAAATGAACGATTCTAATCCTCGGCAAGTTGCCTTTAATGCTCTCTATGATGTAATAATTAAAGAAGCCTATGCTGAAGTAGCGCTTGATCGCGCTTTCAAAAAACAATCTCTTTCTCCTCAAGATTATAGCTTAATTAGTGAATTAGTCTATGGAATTGTCCGCCGAAAACGAACCCTAGACGCACTCATTGATCAGTTTGCCAGTAAACCGTCTTCTCAACAACCGCCAAAACTCCGTTTGATTCTTCAATTAGGCTTTTATCAACTGCGTTACCTAACACAAGTTCCCCCCTCTGCTGCGGTGGATACGAGCGTTAAACTGGCTAAAACCAACGGTTTAAGCAAACTTTCTGGGGTCGTTAATGGCATTTTACGGCAATATATTCGTCAGCGAGAAACCATTTCTGATCCCTTAATTTTACCTGATGACCCGATCGCGCAACTAGGAATTAAATATAGTTTTCCCGATTGGATAATACAACTTTGGTGCGATGAATTTGGCACAGAAACTGCGGAGAAATTAGCCCAATGGTTTAATCAGTCTCCCCATATCGATCTGAGAATTAACCCCTTAAAAACGACGCGAGAAGCCGTGGAAAAAGCCTTCACTGATGCTAATATTAGTTATGAGTCTCTATCTCTTCCAGACAGTTTAAGATTGACTCACGGGGTGGGGAACATTCAGCAGCTTCCAGGGTTCAAAGAAGGCTGGTGGACAGTTCAAGATTTTAGCGCCCAACTGGTTAGTTACTTACTCGACCCGCAGCCGGGAGAAACCGTGATTGATGCTTGTGCAGCACCTGGGGGAAAAACTACTCACATTGCAGAGTTAATGGGAGATAAAGGAGTGATTTGGGGCTGCGATCGCGCAGAAAGTCGCCTGAAAAAAGTAATCGCGAATGCCCAACGCTTGCAATTAAAGTCAATTCAAACTTGTGCAGGAGATGTCCGAACACTGTCTCAATTTCAGAATAGCAGCGATTGCGTTTTAGTGGATGCGCCTTGTTCAGGACTGGGGACATTACACCGACGGACCGACCTACGCTGGCGACAAACGCCACAAAACTTAGTAGAATTAGCCCAACTTCAACAAGAAATATTAACCAGTGCAGCCACTTGGGTCAAACCGCATGGGATGCTAGTATATGCAACTTGTACCATTAATCCTCTCGAAAATGAAGACGTAATTCAAGCCTTTCTCGCCAACCATCCTCACTGGGAAATTGTTCCCCCTCCCGAAAATTTTCCCGCCAAGTCTATAGTCTCTCCTTCGGGATGGCTAAAAATTCTTCCCACCGAACACAACAGCGATGGCTTTTTTATGGTGAAACTGATGAACAATGAATAATGTCCTTTGTCCTTCGTCCTTTGTTATCTAATGACCAATGACCAATAACCAATAACGAATAACAAAACCATGAAACAATTACTAAAAATCTTAATTGGTGTCGCGTGGATTGATGGCAAACTACAACCAGAAGAAAGTCAACATTTAGAAAAAATTGCCACCAAGCACAATCTCGCCGATGATCCAGAAATTCGTCCCCTCCTCAATCAATTGAAACCTGTCACCTCCGAGGACTGTTATCGTTGGTTAGAGGAATACTTTGGCGGTTATCCCAGCCAAGAAGACTATGAAAAACTGATTGAAGCCATGAGCGCTTTAATTTATAGTGATGGGGATGTCGCAACTGAAGAAGCCAAACTTCTCGCCGATATCCAACAGTATGATCCCACGACAACCTCTTCTCTCGATAAAGTGTTAAAAACTGTGCAAAAACTTTATCAACGCTTTGTAAAAAGTTAGTCTGGTATTGGTACTCCTATAGACTTGCACTCATGACCACTCGATCGAAAATTATTGTTCTTGATGATGACCCCACTGGTTCCCAAACTGTCCACAGTTGTCTATTATTAATGCAGTGGGATGTGGAAACCTTACGCATTGGACTAAGGGATGAGGTTTCCATTTTCTTTATTCTGACTAACACTCGCGCTTTATCTCCAGAAGCAGCTAGCCAACGCACGCGAGAAGTGTGTCATAATTTGAAGAGCGCGATCGCAGCTGAAAATATCACTGACTTTTTAGTGATCAGTCGATCTGACTCGACCCTCAGAGGACATTATCCCATCGAAACCGATGTCATTGCCGAAGAGTTAGGACCCTTTGACGCACATTTCCTCACCCCCGCCTTTTTTGAGGGAGGACGCATCACCCGCAACAGCGTCCACTATATCATCTCGGAAGAGGGAGAAACCCCTGTCCACGAAACCGAATTTGCAAAGGACTCGGTTTTCAATTACTCTCATAGCTATCTCCCAGACTATGTAGAAGAGAAAACCCAAGGAGACATCAAAGCCAATGAGGTGGAATGCTTCACCCTTGAGGATATCCGCAAAGGAACAAAAGACCGTCTTCTCCAACTGAAAAACAATCAATGTGTCGCCGTTGATGGGGAAACCCAAAGCGACTTAGATGCGTTTGCAAATGATGTCCTTGCTGCGACGCAAGAAGGGAAACGCTTTTTATTCCGCAGCGCTGCCAGTATTTTAACCTCTTTGGCGCAACTTGGGAAACAACCTATCCCCGCCGAAGAAATGGGAAAATATGACGCAACACCAAAACCAGGAGTTGTCTTGGTAGGGTCTCATGTGAAAAAGTCAACGACGCAACTTTACGCACTCTTAGAAGAAAAAACCATTACTGGGATCGAAGTGGATGTCAAACAATTGCGCGATTATCCTGATAACAAAGACCAACAATTAAGGGAAGTTTTACAGCAAATTAAAACGACTCACCAACAGCAGCAAACCCCTCTTGTTTATACCAGTCGTGAGGAATTACAATTTGAAACGACCCAAGAGCGCTTAGATTTTGGAGTGAGAGTTTCTTCCTTTTTAATGGATATTGTACGGGGACTTCCTGAAGAAATTAGCTTTTTAATTAGCAAAGGGGGAATTACCTCTAACGATGTCTTGAGTGATGGTTTAAAGTTGCAATCAGCAAGACTTTTAGGACAAATTTTGCCTGGTTGTTCTTTAGTGCGAACCCCTGAAACCCATCCTCAGTTTCCTAGTCTTCCTGTGGTTTTATTTCCAGGGAATGTGGGAGACAATCAAGGATTAGTAACTGTTTACCGTCGTTTGAATAAACATTTTTGAATACATTCGTTGCAATGACCAAGAAAATGAATAAAAACCGTTTAAGATAGGTGACATTGACACTTTAACATTGATCATGGCTAATTCCCCGAAAAAATCCCGCAATCAGTTTTCTACAGAAAAATACAAGCGCTTACAAGCGGAAGCAAAAGCACCTTATCGTGGTTTACGGAAAACCATTTATGGGGTCTTTGCTGCATCAGGATTGATGGGTGCGTTTGTGATGCTCTCCCAGTTGGCTGCTGGCGGTAATATTGTAGAAACACTCCCTAATCTTGGCTTACAAGTGGGAATCATTGCTTTAATGGTTTGGCTGTTTCGTCAGGATACAGAAGCAGAGGAGAAATAGTTGTTATGACTGAGTTTTGGTCGTCTCCCGATTTCTCTTTAGCTGCCTTTGTCGCACCGAATGCGACCGTGATCGGAAAGGTGATCCTCAAAGCAGGAGCAAATATTTGGTATGGTGCAGTGGTGCGGGGTGATGTGGAAAGCATTACGATCGGGGAGCATACTAATGTTCAAGATGGCGCTGTCTTACATGGCGATCCTGGTGAACCCACTATTTTAGAAGATTATGTCACTGTTGGACATCGCGCTGTGATTCATTCAGCACACATTGAAACAGGTTGCTTGATCGGAATTGGTGCAATTATTTTGAACGGGGTGCGTGTCGGTGCGGGAAGTATTATTGGCGCTGGCTGTGTGGTGACAAAAGATGTTCCTGCGCGATCGCTGATGATGGGGATTCCCGCTAAGATGAAACGAGAGGTTTCCGATACTGAAGCAGCAGACCTCATTGAACACGCTAAGCATTACGAAAAGCTAGGGTTAGTTCATGGTGAGAGACGGTAGCGATTGAATCGAGATTTTTTTTTCCGTTTTTTCTTTTGTTTCTCAGCACTTTCAGCAACAGGATAAAATGGCTTTAACCAACCGCTACGCCAGAAAAATATCATAAACGCGATCGCGATCGTTCCCATCAAACCAAGAATCGCAAAATAACCCCATTTCCACTCTAATTCTGGCATATATTGAAAGTTCATCCCATAGATTCCTGCAATAAATGTCAAGGGAACAAAAATCGTTGAAACAATGGTTAAGACTTTCATCACCTCATTCATTTTATGACTCATAGAAGACAGATAAACATCCATCAAACTTGAAGATAATTCCCGATAACTTTCGATTAAATCAAGCAATTGAATGACATGATCGTAACAATCTCGGAAGTAGATTTCTACATCAGCACTAATTAACTTACTTCCACTCCGCATGAGAGTTGTAATGACACTTTGTTGGGGCCAAATTGCTCGTCTCAAAGCTAAAAGTTCTCTCCGTAATGTATAAATTTTAGTAAGGGTTTCCCGAGTGGGATGAAAAACCACTTCATTTTCTAAATCTTCAATCCGCTCCCCATAATCTTCTAAAACAGGGAAAAAACCATCAATAATGGTGTCAAGAAGCAAATAAGTTAAGTAGTCAACCCCTGATGTACGGATTTTTCCTTTATTATTTTTTAGGCGATCGCGCACTGGGTTAAAGCAATCTTGATTCTGTTCTTCTTGAAAAGTCACTAAATATTTTTTTCCAAGAACAAAACTGATTTGTTCTAAATAAAATCCTACTTCATTGGGTTTTGGTTCTACCGAATGAACAAGAATAATTAGCTGTTTACTATAATCTTCTACCTTGGGACGTTGAGGAACATTGACCACATCTTCTAATAATAAAGGATGGAGCTTGAAAATTTCTCCAATTTGTTTTAGCGTATCTTCAGAACCTAGTCCTTGGACATCTAACCAAGATGCTGATTCACTTTCTAAATAAGGCTCACATTCCGCGGGATCGATGTTAACTTTTCTAACTGCGTGCTTCGGACTATAATCAACTAAAATTAATTGGGAAGGGGTAGCATCTTCTTCAATCCATAATGTCCCCGGTTCACTTCCAGGTAGATCAAAAAAGTAATTAAAATTTTCTTTTTCCTCATCCTTGTTTTTAGACAAGTCGCTCCGAAAATTAGAAGATTGTGTCATTACTGATTAGTTAATTGTTTCTACAACCGCTTTTGCTTTCGCGACAACGCTGCCTGAAAGTGCCACATACCCCAATTCTTCACTATATTTCTGTCCTTCCGTCAGCGCCCAAAGAATGACCTCTCGCAGTGCTTTTGCTTTCTGGGGATCATCATAAGTTTTGTAGGCGAGTAACCAAGTATATGTCACAATGGGATAGGATTCTGCACCTTCTGGATCAGTGATAAAAGCGCGTAAATTATCAGGGAGGGTGAGATTATCTAAAGCGCTTACGGTCGCTTCCAAGCTAGGTTGAACATAATTTCCAGCGCGATTTTCCAACGCAGCAGCAGATAAACCTAATTGTTTAGCGAAACTATACTCAACATACCCAATTGTGCCTTCTGCTTGCTGAATTTGGGCGCTCACACCAGCATTAGATTTAATTCCCACTCCTGTTGTCCAAGAAACGCTTAATCCCGATCCGACCTTTTGTTCCCACTCAGAACTGATAGTGCTAAGATGTTTTGTAAACACGGCAGTTGTCCCACTCCCATCTGATCGATGAATCACTGTAATGGGTAAGTCTGGTAAGGTTAAATTAGGATTTAATTGCTGAATCCTTGAGTTGTTCCAACGCTGAATTTTCCCTAAGAAAATATCAGTATAAACTTCCCGCGATAACTTTAATCCGCTTTCAATGTTGGGAAGATTGTAAGCAATCACAATACTACCAGAAGTCATGGGAATTAAAGCCACACCGCGATCGACCTTTGCTATTTCTTCATCAGTCATCGCGATATCGCTTCCTGCAAAATCAACGGTTTCTGAGATCATTTGTTGAATCCCCGCAGCGCTGCCAATCGCTTGATAATTCACTTGTACATCAGCATTATTTTGGCTATATTCTTGAAACCAGCGCTGATAGATAATAATGGGAAAAGTTGCCCCAGTGCCATTGAGCAAAACCGAAGATTGAGCAGCGATTGGAGTAGGATTTGGCGCAACCGTAGCAACTTCTGGCTGACAACTGATTAGACTTAAGGCGGTTGCTAATGCTAACCCAATTAATTTGTAAAAACTTGGAAGATTTGACCAAAATTGTTTGATGTTCATTCGTTATTGGTTATTAGTTATTGGTCACTGTCAATTATGGTGTACAAAGGGCTTTTCCCAATCGGTTTGTGCAAAATGCTTTTTCCGAAGGCTTTAAATCTTCCCATTCAATATCGCGACGTAATAAAATGCCATTATGACCTGCCAGAAAACGGGGAAGTTGTTCATATTCAATTAATTCTAAAGTGTTGATATCATAAGTGGCATAAGTGGTTAATTCGGGAGAATCGAAATCAACATCAAGCACGGTCATCGCTTTTCTTGGCGGTAAGTTACTATCAAGAAATGGACGCGGACCCGATCCTAAAATCCCCATGTGCAGGAGTTGCAGATCGCCTCGGTGTGCGGGATAATAAGCATGATGATGACCGCTAATGTAAGTGTGGACATCATATTTTTCTAGCATTGCTCTCAAATCGTCTGCATTTTCCATCACTTCCCCTGGTTGGTTGCGTCCCACGGAGATAGCATAGAGAGGAAGATGTCCCAGCAAGATTCGCATTTTAGCATTTTTGGCTTCTGGACTAGCTAAGGCTTTTTCCACCCAAGCCAGCTTTTCTGGGGAAATATAGCTCGATGAGCCATCCCAAGCCATAAAAAAGATATCTTGATGTTTGAAAGTGTAATAGAAGGGAAAATCGGCGCGATTGACAAACTCGACCCCTGGATCGTGTTCGGGATCATTCCAATAGTCTGACGCTAAATCTCGTTCTTGTTGGAAGAGAAACCCACCTGTAATACCTCTCGCGCTAGACGCATCATGATTCCCGATCGTAAAGCCATAGGGAAGATTCGCTTCTCGTAGGGGACGCGCCACATGATCGTCAAATGCTTCCCACATGGCTCGAATTTGCGCTTCAGTTAATGTCGGACTTTGTCCCGCTACCATATCCCCGCTACAAACTACCATATCAGGTTGCCAGAAGGGAATCAACGCCACCCCTTTGTCCACTTCTGGGGGATAGTCGGTCGATCCGTAAACCGTATTCAAATCGCTGACCACCACTAGACGGACATCATGACGAGGGGGGTTATAGAGATTTCCCGCTTGAGCGAGGATTTGTTGGGTTTCGGGAGGGAGTGATTGAGGATCAGGTTGGGAGGTGGTTGTTTCTGTTTCAACCGCTTGGGTTTCTTCTGTTGGCTGAGGGGAAACAGGATTATTTTGGGTGGGGCGATCGCGCTGCACTTCATTGGTGCAACTAACGGCAACATATAGCAGGACAGTTGCCAAAAAGAGGGTGAAAAAACGAGACATAGTTCGCTACCAATCAATACAGCTTTAATATCTCACAAGTTTTTCCAAGATACAAGAATCAATTTAATCGGTCATACCATGTCTGGTGCTATGGGTTTCCGTTAGAAATTTCTGAGGAAAGTAGCGATCGCCCTGCTGTCCATTTTGGCTTAGCCTTTCAGAACTGGGGTGCTAGGATTCGAACCTAGGAATGGCGAGACCAAAACCCGCTGCCTTACCGCTTGGC
>CAYXDG010000102.1:0-10504 GCA_964463655.1 uncultured Dactylococcopsis sp. | reverse complement strand
CAATTAAGTTTGTTCTAGTAGGAATCTCCGCCTTTTAGGGCGGGGAGGATGTCAAACCAGTCTCTGATGAGTTAACTCTGATGATTTCCCAACAAAACAGGCGAGAAAAACGGATTCTCGCCTGTAAAATTTGCCAAAATTTTGCTAAAAATGGATTAAATTAGGATTTGCTAAACTCTAAGCCATGTTCTTTGGCGTATCGCTCCATAAAACGCATGAAACGATCCCATTCTTCTTCTGATTGCATATAGTGGACTGCTTCAAGAGCAGTGGGTTGTCCATTAACAAATTTGCCTTTCACATCTTGAGTAGAAATAATTCCTTCCTCATCAATGAGATACATTCCCGTAACTTCTTGGTTGCTTTCTGGTGCTAAGACTTTGGGATTGTCAAAGCGAAAGGTTGCTGTACCACTGCTGCCATCCCGAGACCGGGTGAGACGGACATCAGGGATGATTTCTTCATCAATACCACGTGAAAATTGGATAGTTGCTGTCATGTTTTCAGTTGTTTTTCTTTTCAAATCATACACAGAAGCGCGATCGCGCTCCGCCCTAGACGGGCAAGGCGATCGACCCCAATCAGGGAGTAAAAGACAATCCTGCCAGAAGATCCAGAAATTAAGGGAGTTTAAAGATAAATGTTACTTTATCTTCTTTCCCAAGAGCAATCACATCGCCCGAGGAAATTTCCTGACGTTCTCCTGTTGCTACTGAGACACTATTGACATAAGTCCCGTTAGAACTGCCTAAGTCTTCAATGTAATATTTTTCGGCTTCAATGTGAATTAGGGCGTGTTGACGAGAAATTATTTCTGAGTCTGTCACTCCTGATAAATCCACATCTGGGGGATTATCATTATTCGGTTTTCCCAACATAATTCTCGGTTGGTTGTCTGGCAATTCTATGGGTTCACCACTTTGAATATGGAGAAGATAGGGAGTGGGACGTTGGAGACTGGTGCCTGGATCGAACACGAGGTCTTCTGGCGCTGACCCTCTTTGGTTAGTTTCCTCTAAAAGTTCAAAGGATTCATTTTCTTCGAGATTTTCGGTTTGAGAAAGTTCATTACTGGTATCGTTCATCATTTTTGTCCTTAATCATAAATATTTGTCGGGTCGTTAATATTTTTACTTAATTTGATATTTCTGCACCAGCTTCTTGATCTAAAAGCCACCATAATTCTCCTTGGGGTTGGATTGATCGTGCTGGATATTGCTGAGCATCGGCTTCGGGAGCAAAAATTTGAGTGAGGGCTGGACGTTTATTCGCCCCAGCTACTAAAAAGATGACACATTTTCCCTGATTAAGTAAAGGAACTGTGAAGGTCAAGCGTTGACTGTCTCCCTTGTTGCCAACCGTAATCAGACGATCGCGCACTCTTAAGGCGGAAGTTTGAGGAAATAAGGAAGCCGTGTGACCATCATCTCCCATTCCTAATAGAATAATATCAAGGCTGGGGACATTTTCCCCTTCGGTGTGAAAAAATTCCTTCAGTTCGGTTTCATATTTTTCAGCATCCGCTTGGGGATTTTCCGCGCTGGTGGGCATGGGATGGATATTTTCTGGGGGAATGGCAATCTGATTTAACCAAGTCTCCCGCGCCATTTTCTGGTTACTTTCGGGATGATCAGCAGGGACATACCGTTCATCACCCCAAAAGATGTGAAGTTGATCCCAAGGGAGACTCTGTTGAGCCAGTTGTTCGTAGATTGGTTTCGGAGTGCTTCCTCCTGCGAGGGCGATGGTACATTGTCCCTGTTGGGCGATCGCGCTTTCGATTTTTTCAATGATCAAGGCGACGGCGCGGTTGACGAGCTTGCTTTTATCGGACAGAATTTCGATCGGCATTTTCACTTACGAAATGGACTAACCATAAAATGTTACGGTACTCAGCGAGATTTTAATGTTTTAAGAATTAGGCGAAAGAGAAATCAAACATGGCATAATATGAATCAGAGCAATATTTCTTTACATTCCATTAGATTCCCAATTTTTTCTCTTCTCCCCTAGGTCGCTTAGGGAATCCATCTCACTAAATTATCCTTAATCAATTATCCATAGTAACGGTAAGGAGTATCAACCCTCTGTGAATGAACGTTTTATCTCAAACCTAAAAAATGACTTAATTGCGGGTTTACTCGTCGTCATCCCTTTGGCAACAACAATTTGGCTAACCATTACCATCGCCAGTTGGGTCATTAATTTTCTCACCCGCATTCCTAAGCAACTTAACCCTTTTGAGGGTTTACACCCGATTTTAACCAACTTCCTGAATCTTTCCGTGGGGTTAGCCGTTCCTCTTCTGTTTATCTTATTTATCGGCTTGATGGCGCGTAATATCGCGGGTCGTTGGCTGCTTGATCTGGGTGAACAAGTCTTACAAGCCATTCCCCTCGCTGGTTCGGTGTATAAGACCCTCAAGCAAATTTTAGAAACTCTTTTACAAGATTCTAAACGCAAATTTCGGCGAGTGGTGATGGTGGAATATCCCCGTCCAGGACTGTGGACACTTGCCTTTGTTACGGGTGGGGTGAGTGGTCAGTTTCAATCTCGTTTGTCAAAACCGATGTTGAGCTTATTTATTCCCACCACCCCCAACCCCACCACTGGTTGGTATGCAATGGTTCCCGAAGAAGAGGTCATTGATTTAAAGATTACGGTGGAAGATGCCTTTAAGGTTCTCATTTCTGCGGGAATTGTTAGTCCGACCCCACTTCCTTTCGCAGTTGAATCAGAATCTAACCCCCAGAAAGAGGTTTCACCAACCACTCAAGCCACTGCGGGGAGTCGCTCCGAGTTCAATTCGATTTTTCAAAATCAAGCTGAAAACCGCAATGGACAGGAAAGATAGCTAACTTAACTTCAGGGCGTTGACAGGCACTTCTTCCCAAGATTCAACGATTCGTAAGCGGGCTGTCCAGCCTTGAGCTTTTTGGGTTTTGCTTAAGTTTTCTTTAAAAGATTGGTGACAATCTTCAGCAGCTTGTTGATTGCAGGAAGCAATGCAAGCATATAGTAAGCCAGAAGGATCAAGTTGTTCGTTCACCCAAATTGTCATTGTTTTTCTCCTCGTCGGTTTTGCTGATCAGGATTTAATTAACCAGTGAGCGCGTTCAGGGATCGTCGTTCAATCTGGTTTTTTCCCTTATCCTCCTATTTTTCCACAGAAAACTCTGTCCCAACCAAAATTTTTGTTGAAATTAATATAATTAATGATTCATGGGTTTTGGGCGAGTTGCTCGATCGCGTTTCCTGTGACCCGACAAATGCGCCAATCGGGTAAAACCGTTGCTCCCATTTTTTCATAAAAGGCGATCGCGTTTTGATTCCAATCTAGAACACTCCACTCTAAGCGTCCAGCCCCACGCTCGTGGGCAATTTTAGCCACATGACTCAACAAAGCGCGACCAAGACCCTTTCCACGATAATCGGCTAAGACAAACAAGTCTTCCAGATAAACCCCAGGCTGAGTGAGAAAAGTAGAATAATTGGGAAAAAACAAAGCAAAACCAACAACTGCTGTTTCCCACTCAGCCAACAACACTTCTGCGTAAGGGGTTTGACCAAACAAATGGTCTTCTAGGGCTTGAGCATTCCCTGTAACAGCCTCTGAGAGCTTTTCATAAGCAGCAAGTGCTTGAATGAGATTCATAATGGTTGCTACATCCTCACGCCTTGCGGGACGAATCAGCAAAGAATCCTCAGCGATTTGCATTTAATTTCTCCTAAATCAGTGACCAGTGACCCAATAACTAATTATTAATTATTAATTATTTAGAGCCATCCTTTGAGGCGACGAGCCACTTGGGGACGACGTAATTTCCGCATGGCTTTACTTTGAATTTGGCGCACACGCTCCCGAGATAAATTAAACATTAAGCCCACCTCTTCGAGAGTGTAGGGTTGGCTGACGTTTAAACCGTAGCGCATAGAAATCACATCTTTTTCCCGTTGGGTTAGCACATCGCTTAACACATCTGAAATTTCCTGATTCATCATCGATTCATTCATTTGGTCTTCAGGAAGTCTCATTTCAGGGTCTTCGAGCAACTCTAGCAACTCAGTATCTTCTCCTTTGCCGACGCGATGATTGAGAGAAAGAGATTGACGACGCAGTTGTAAGAGTTGATGGAGTTGGGAAAGAGACACATCGATCGCCTCAGCTAATTCAGCTTCGGTGGGATTGCGTTTGAAATCTTGTTTGAGGTCACGCTGAGCTTTTTTCAGTTTATTCAGTTTTTCGACCACATGAATGGGGAGACGAATGGTGCGAGCATCATTGGCGATCGTGCGGGTAATCGCTTGACGAATCCACCAATAGGCATAAGTAGAGAATTTATAGCCTTTATTGGGATCAAACTTTTCAGCAGCACGGTTGAGGCCGATCGCGCCTTCTTGGATTAAATCAAGGAAGGGAACCCCGCGATTGAGGTATCGTTTCGCGATCGAGACCACCAATCTCAAATTAGAACGAATCATACGCCGTTTAGCAATTCGTCCTTGATAGAGTTTACGATCTAATTCTTTCTCTCCCATTGAACAAGCTGCTGCTAAGTGATCTTTGGTGGGAGAAGCGCCTAATTCCTCAGTCATTTCTTGGCGTTTATTTTCGATCTGTGCTAACAGCTGAACCTGTTGTGCTAATTCGATTTCTTCCTCTGGTTTGAGGAGAGGATAACGAGCCATTTCCTTAAAGAAAGCGCCAACTGTATCTTCATATTTGCTTCTTTGAGAGGGATTGATGCCACTGGTTTCCTCTTGGGAAAAATCCACTTCCACTAATTGTATTTCTGAGGCTTCGGTCTCTTCATCATGAGACATCATTATTTCCATCTCTTCTGTTGGCGGGAGAGAATGATCAATTTTAGGATTTTGGCTTGTTATTAGTTGAATGTCTGTCATAGTCAATTCAAGAAGGTTTAACACTAATTTAGATTCAAAGACTTGATCGTCTGAAAAAGTCTTAGCAAATCATTCTATTTGCTGTGTATCATTTACAGCAGTTTTTGTTCAATGAGGGAGCAAGTTGCTAGTTTAGGAAATCAGCAATCAGAATGGCTATAGATTTATTTTTTTAACAGAATTATGGGATTGATTTTGTCACGATTTTAACGATTTGCCAAGATTTTTTCAGAACATAACCCTACCCAGCCTTGTTCAGGACAATTGAGAGTTGAGAATTTTTTTGCTATATTTTTACCTTTAACCGTAACATCATCAGCAAGAGCTTAAAGGCTTCATTGGAATTGTATCAACCACCGCAAGTGGTAAACTATCAAAATGGCAGAGCAAAAACAATGGGTATGGCGATCGCAGCCTCTACAACAGCGCACTGGATCAGATGTTTTTCGAGACCTTTTCCTCAATTATACGGCTCATGCCGTCCTGCTCGAAAGTCCATCACCAAAAACTAGCGATCAGCCACAACTCTGTCGATATTCTCTCTGTGCTGGCAATCCTCGCAGAATCAAGGGTCAACCGCAAGTTTGGACACCTCCTGTGGGCAAGATTTTTTCCAGTCTGCAAAACCTTCAGCAACGTTGTACTTCCGATATCCCCCCAGAAGTTGCCCATCTTCCCTTTACAGGAGGCTATTTAGGCTGGTTGGGCTATGATCTCGCTTGGGAGATTGAACGCCTACCCCGATTGAATCCAGACCCGCTTCCCTTTCCAACGGCTTACTGGTACGAACCAGAAATGTTTGCCGTTTTAGATCAGCAAGCACAAACCCTGTGGTTGGCGGCAAGCGAGGTTGATCAACTAGATACCTTAGAAAAGCACTTAGACACTCCCACCTCTGTTGAATATAATGCTCTGGGTGAGGTTTCTTCTCCTCTGTTTCTCACTTGTGCCAGTGATTATCAAAAGATGGTACGGAGGGCGAAAGAATACATCAAAGCGGGGGATATTTTCCAAACCAATCTTTCCCTAAGATTTCAAGCCCAAACTCCTAGAGATAGCTGGGAGATTTATCAAACTCTACAACAGATTAATCCCTCCCCATTTGCGAGTTATTGGCGCACTCCTTGGGGAACAATGATTAGCTGTTCCCCAGAAAGATTAGTTCAACGACAGGGAACCCTTTGTCAAACTCGTCCCATTGCGGGAACTCGTCCTCGCGGGAGTACAAAATCAGAAGATGAAGCATTAGCAACCGAACTGCTGGCAAATACGAAAGAACAAGCAGAACACATCATGCTAGTGGATTTAGAACGGAATGATTTAGGACGAGTGTGTCAGTGGGGGAGTGTAAAAGTTGATGAATTACTAACCATTGAGCGTTATAGTCATGTGATGCACTTAGTCAGTAATATTCAAGGACAGCTAGACCCACGCCATAACAGTGTCGATCTGATTCGGGCTTTGTTTCCTGGGGGAACGATTACAGGTTGTCCCAAGGTGCGCTGTTTGGAGATTATTGAAGAGTTAGAACCATTCCGTCGCAGTTTGTTTTATGGGTCTTGTGGCTATCTTGACCAACGAGGGAATCTTGATTTAAATATTCTCATTCGGACTCTGTTGTATGTGGACGGGACAGTTTGGGGACAAGTGGGCGCTGGGATTGTTGCTGATAGTGATCCCCAACAGGAGTGGGAAGAGTCTTTGCAGAAAGGAAAAGCTCAAGTCAGGGCGATCGCTGCTTAGGGTCTGCTGAAAAAGTTCATTGATTGGTTATTTCTTCTTTGTCCTCCCCACCTGAAGCTGATTTCTCCAAGAATGAAACGACCTTGCCTACTTCTGGTGGGCAAGGCAAACCCTACATTTAGCCAACTTTGCCAAAGGAGTTAGGGGGAATAAAACAGCCGTGAAATTTAATAACAAATATTAATACTGTCTGCATTTACACGATTAAGATGCCATCCTATCAATAGGGGGATCAAGCAAAACTAGATTTACTTGCATTGTTTATTCAAGCAATTGGAGAATTAAATCATGAAAATTCAACCTCGAAGTGTTAAAAAAAATTACGACAAAATTTTAGTGGCGGTCGAACCTCACGCTGAAGAAAAACAAGAGAGCAATCATTTGGGGGTTTTGGCGCAAGCGATCGAAATCGCCAACAAAAATAACAGTCATCTTTTCATTTTTCACAGCATTACTCATTTCCCAGAACGCCAAGATGTTTTAGTTGGCAGTAATGTTATCCCTTATGCGGGTTTTTACACCGCAGAAACCTTGAGTTTTTCCGATCGCATTGTTGAAGAGACCATCGAGGAGTTAAACACTTGGCTGCAATCAATTCAAACCTATGCTGCTGAACAAGGGGTGCAAGCGGATTATGAATATGGGATTGGAGAAGCGGGCAAGCTGATCTGCGATCGCGCAGAGCAGTATGATATAGACTTAATCGTCATTGGTCGCAGAGGATTAAGCGGGTTCAAGGAGATGCTTTTAGGAAGTGTCAGCAACTATGTTGTCCATCATGCTCCCTGTCATGTGCTAGTGGTTCAACACTAATTTTCCCTTAAAAAGCTAACCAGCGCCTCTAACTTATCCCAAGCAGCCCCACTTTTGAGGATGTCCTTGGCTTGTGCGATGCCAGTCTCATGGTCATTGAGAGGGACAACGCCAGCCACTTGTAAGGCTAAACTGGCATTAAGGGCCACAACTTCTTTCTGAGCGATGCTCCCTTTTCCTTGTAAAACTTGGGTGAGGATTTCCCGATTCTCTGCTAACTCTCCCCCTCGGAGAGCTTCTGTCGCTACAGATTTTAAGCCAAGGGTTTCGGGATGAATGCTAGTCAGTTTGACCTTTTCTTGGTCTAAGATGGCTAAATCAGTGGGCGCTGCTAGACCCGCTTCATCGAGTTTTTCTCGACCATACACGACGATCGCCCGTTTCATCCCTAAGAGTTGAAAGGCTTCGGCGACAGTTGCGATTATTTTACCATCAAACACCCCCATTACCTGTGCTGTGGGACGGAGAGGGTTAACGAGCGGACCGATGAGATTAAACACCGTTCGCACTTTTAACGCCTTCCGCAAGGGAACAACGCTTTTCATGGCAGGATGCCACCCAGGGGCAAATAAAAAGGTAATGCCCACCGCTTCGAGTGCTGCTTGGGTGCGTTCAATGGCACTGCCGAGATTAATCCCCAGCGCTTCTAAAACGTCTGCTGAGCCAACTTTACTGGAAGCTGATCGATTGCCATGTTTGGCTACTTTTACCCCTGCTGCTGCCACTACAAAGGCAACTGCGGTGGAAATATTGAAGGTTGATGCGCCATCGCCTCCTGTCCCACAAGTATCGATCACAGGTTCAGAATAGGTGAGGGGATTTTTCTGTAGTGATTGTTGTTGCAAGACTTGTGCCATCCCAGCCAGTTCTTGTGCTGAGACTCCTTTTGCCTGAATTGCTGCTAAAATTGCCCCAGAAAGGACTGGGGGAATCTCTTCGTTGAGCCAGCCTGTCATAAGGGTGGAGGATTGTTCTTGGGAGAGGGATTGGCGATCGAGCAGTTGTTGTAATAACGTTGACCAAGCAGATGAGGTAAAGTTAGCTGTCATTCCTACTATTTATCTTAATGTGATGAGAAGAACCCCATTATACCGTCAGGTTAATAGGGGACGGGGCATATAAACCGCCGACCCTACTTCTCAAAATCGTAAAGAAATATTAAGATAGAAGGAAATCCAGATTTGAGAGTTGATTCAAGATGAGAACCGTTGTAAGATTGAGCTTAATCGCGATCGCGATCGCGCTATTTACCCTGACTTCCCCTGCTTCCGCTGCTACGCCTAGGGCAGTGCGTTCCTTTGACGAAGCAGTGCAAGCGGAAACGAAGGATTTTTCTGGGGAAATCCTGATTGAAGCGGAATTCTACGATGAAAACCTAGAGGGTGCAGACTTCCACGATGCGAACTTGGAAGGGGCTGTTTTTAACGGTGCAACCCTCACCAATGCTAACTGGAAAGGGGCTAACTTCAGTTATGGCATTGCCTATTTAACTGATTTTACTGGGGTTAACTTAACCAATGCCGTGTTGATGGAAGCGATGATGTTGCGTTCTACCTTTGATGAGGCAACAGTGGAAGGGGCTGATTTTACAGATGCAGTGGTCGATCGCTTCCAAGTGAAAAAACTCTGTGAACGAGCCTCTGGCGTGAATCCTACCACAGGTGTTTCCACTAGAGATTCCCTAGGTTGCCGTTAAACAATTGATAATTGGTTGTACGCAGTTCTCGCTCTTTTGTCAACAGCTTGCTCCCTTAAAAAAGGGAAACAACAAAGAACGTTATTAACTATCAATTGTTATTCCTGCGTTAAAGTAGAAAATTAGTGGGTTATCTCGAAATCAAACAAAGCAATAATCAATTTCATTTAATATGACTGTCACTACTGAAACTCCTCCCCTTTCCCCAAAAACGCGCCGTCGTGTAGTCTTTCCGTTTACTGCCATTATTGGTCAAGAAGACATGAAGCTGGCTTTGATCCTCAATGTTATCGATCCTAAAATTGGTGGGGTGATGATTATGGGCGATCGCGGTACGGGAAAGTCAACCACCATTCGCGCTTTAGCTGATTTACTCCCTGAGATCGAGATTGTCGCCGGCGATCCCTTCAACAGCCATCCCGATGACCCTGATTTAATGAGTGAGGAGGTGCGAAACAAGTGGGAACAAGAAGAATCCCTCACTACCATTCAACATAAAGTTCCCATGATTGACCTCCCCTTGGGCGCGACAGAAGACCGTGTTTGTGGCACGATCGACATTGAAAAAGCCCTCTCGGAAGGGGTCAAGGCATTTGAACCTGGGCTGCTCGCTAAAGCGAATCGCGGTTTGTTATATGTGGATGAGGTAAACCTTTTAGACGATCACCTTGTTGACGTGCTGTTAGATTCCGCAGCCAGTGGGTGGAATACAGTTGAACGGGAAGGAATCTCCATTCGTCACCCCGCACGATTTGTGTTGGTAGGGTCTGGAAACCCAGAAGAAGGGGAACTCCGTCCGCAACTATTGGATCGCTTTGGGATGAATGTAGAAGTGCGGACAGTCAGAGACCCTGAGTTACGGGTAAAAATTGTTGAGCAGCGATCGCACTTTGACCAAGCTCCTTATGAGTTTACAGAAAATTATCAACCTCAGCAAACGGAATTGCGAGAAAAAATTGTTAGCGCACAAGAATTACTGCCCCAAGTCCAAATGGAATATGATCTGCGAGTGAAAGTCTCCCAAGTCTGTGGAGAATTAGATGTGGATGGTTTGCGTGGCGATATTGTCACCAATCGTGCCACGAAAGCCCTCGCAGCGCTTGAAGGACGCACGGAAGTCACGGTTGATGATATCCGTCGGGTGATGCCGTTTTGTCTCCGTCATCGCCTCAGAAAAGACCCCTTAGAGTCCATTGATTCTGGGTATAAAGTGGAAAAGGCGATCGCGCAAGTCTTTGGTCTGGAATTAGAGGAAGAAGCTAGCTAAAACTGCTTGCTCCCCCGCAGTCCCCCCTTTTGAAGGCAGGGTCGTTTCATTCTCCTGAAATCCTCTTCAGGTGGGGAGAT
>CAYXDG010000101.1:0-10576 GCA_964463655.1 uncultured Dactylococcopsis sp. | reverse complement strand
CGAGTAGAAATTTATCGCCAGGGGAGAGAGAAATCTTGGAAAGATTTAGCCAATCAACTTGAAAATGCTTTTGCCACTGTGGAAATTAGTCTCAATGACATCTGAAAACAAAGGCTCTGCAAGATGTTATCAAAGATGACTTAAAGACATAAAAAGTTGTACAATAATCAATGGGCGGTATTGGATTTGAACCAATGACATCCTGCTTGTAAGGCAGGCGCTCTACCGCTGAGCTAACCGCCCAGACCTCTACTAGAATAACATGGGAATTTCAAAAAGGCAATAATGAATTTTTCAATTGTTGTCCCCCCCTCAAAGGGGGAGGAGAATCAGTTTAGACAGAAGCGAAGTAAACTTTGGATTTGACTGGATCGGGATTCATCGTTTTTCCCCCTGGTTTCCAGCCTTCAGGACAAACTTCGTCGGGGTTGGCTTGGACGTACTGGATGGCTTGCAGGGTGCGTAAGACTTCATCCACGTTCCGTCCGAAGGAAAGGTTGTTGACGGTGGCGTGTTGGATGACTCCTTCTTTATCAATGATGAAGAGTCCTCTGAGAGCAACGCCAGCATCAGGATCGAGGACATTATAAGCGGTGCTGATTTCTTTTTTGATGTCGGAGACAAGAGGAATATTCAAGTCGCCAACACCGCCGTTTTTGCGATCGGTTTGAATCCAAGCGAGGTGAGAGAATTCGCTATCGACGGATACCCCTAGAATTTGGGTGTTGATTTCTTTAAATTCCTGAGCGCGATCGCTGAAAGAAGTAATTTCAGTGGGGCAAACAAAGGTAAAGTCTAAGGGATAGAAAAATAAGACTACATACTGTCCGCGAAATTCAGAGAGTTTCAGGGTTTTGAACTCTTGGTTTTCTACCGCAGTGGCGGAAAAATCAGGCGCTTGCTGTCCTACTCTGAGGCATCCTTCTGTCATGGTATTACTCCTTTTATTAGCGAAAGATTACAAACTGTTTCAACTATATCATACTCATAACGATTTTGAGTAGTTATTGGTCATTAGATAACAAAGGACAAATATTCATTTCCCCAGTTCCTGCGATCGCGCTTTTGCTGCCTGAACCGCTTTAATAATGGCTGATCGGAAACCACTGGCTTCTAACTCCGCTACCCCTGCGATCGTCGTTCCGCCAGGACTGGTGACACGATCTTTCAGTTGTGCGGGATGTAAGTTTTCTTCTTTGAGGAGAGTTGCAGTTCCCAAAACCGTCTGAGTAGCAAGCTGTAAGGCGATCGGGCGAGGTAACCCTGCAGCAACGCCTCCATCAGCTAAGGATTCAATGAGGAGGGCGACATAAGCAGGGCCCGATCCTGAAACACCTGTTACCGCATCCATTGCCGATTCTGGCACTTCCACCACTTCCCCAATCGCGCCGAGGATTGTTTTCGTCAGGGTTAATTGTTCGGGTCTTAAGCCAGAGCCAGAAGCGATCGCGCTCATGCTTGCCCCCACAGTGGCATTGGTGTTAGGCATGACACGCACCACAGGGAGGGGGTCTAACCCAGCTTTCAGGCGCAGAATGGGAATCCCCGCTAAAATTGAAATTAATAAAGGACGATGTTGTAAGGATTCCTTTGCCCCATCCCAATCGGATTCGATGCGGGGCAAAACTTGAGGCTTCACCGCCAGCAGCAAAACTTCCGAGGTTTCCTGCATCACCTTGCGGTTACTTTCTGTGGTTTCAACCTGATAACGCTGCGTTAACTCCTCTCGTCTTTGGGGTGAAGGGTCACTCACCAAAACCGTATCAGGAGCGTAAATTTCTAGTGCAATTAGGCGGGAGAGAATGGCTTCACCCATCACCCCGCCACCAATCATTCCAAACCGTATAGACACTTTTGACGGACTCTTGTTTTGTCGTTGCTATGCGGTTTAATTGTATCCTATTGCGCGATCGCGTTCCCTTGTTTATGCCAACTCGCAGTCGGAGCATTCATTTGCGAGAGATTCCCCTGACTACCGCCTTGCGCTGTGGAGATCGCAGGGGTACTATGAGAACGACTGGTCACTGTCACACAATTGGGGGTAAAGAGAAAAATGCTTTCTCCCACCCGTTCTTGATTGCCATCAATAGCATAAGTGCCACCAGCCACAAAATCCACCGCCCGTTGAGCATCATCAGGTTCCATCATATTCAGATTCAAGAGAACTGTTTTTCGTTCTCTGAGGGCTTGAATCACTTCTGGCATTTTTTCAAAAGATTGTGGTTCAATAACAACAATCTCGTTTAGACCATTATTTGTACCAGGCATACCAATCACATTACTTTTTGGCGAAGGGGTGGTTTGAGGATCAGAAGTGAAATAATTCCGTTCTCTCGATCGAGCGCGAGGGGAACGTTCAGCTTCTGGGGCTGGAGAAGGGGGTTGAGCAGACTCGTTGCGAGTGTCCATTTCCTCTTCATCATAATAGTCTTCATAGTCATCTGGCTCGTTTAAACCGACAAAATCTTTAAACTTGTTAAACATATTACTCACAGTTCCTGATTCCTCACAATCTAATACACTATAGGTTGAGTCTAATTTTGCTGGAATGTTAACCGCTTGGACAGTGAACACCAACACCAACTTCTTTTAAGAAGTTCACGCCAATTTTACTCTGATTTTCTCAATTTGAAAAATCTTTTGGTTATTTTTTTAAGTGGGACGTTCTCCGAAAATCGTTCTTCCTAACCGAATCATGGTCGCCCCACTTTCGATAGCGAGGAAATAATCCGCAGACATCCCCATTGACAGTTCTTTCAGAGATAACCCCCTAGATTTCGATTCTATATCTTTAGCGAGATCGCGAACTTTTTCAAACCCCATGCGTGTTTCGGTTTCAGGTTGACCAAAGGGGAGAATGGTCATCAAGCCTCTAATCTTTAAGTTTTGATACTGTTGAAAGGTGGGAAGTGCTGCGAGTAAGTCTGGGATTGTCCAACCATATTTATTCGGGTCTGGAAGGGGTTTGACCTGTAACAGCAGTTGTGGTGGGGTAATATCTAATTCACCGCACAACCGATCGAGCCGTTGGGCTATTTTAGCGCGATCGCAGGTATGAATCCAATGGAAATGGGTTAGGGCTTGTTTCGCTTTATTTGTCTGCAAATGACCGATAAAATGCCAACGAATGTCATCTAAATCCTGTAATTGTTCCTGTTTGGCGATCGCTTCTTGAATCTTATTCTCGCCAAAATCTCGAATCCCTGCTTCATAAGCCTCTCGCATCCTTTCTGGAGAAACCGTTTTCGTCACTGCAATTAATCTGACCTCTGGGGGAATAGTTTCCCACAGTTCCTGAATTCGTTGTGTTATCTTTCCCGTCATTGAAAAATATGCTTATACGTCTCACTTAATGCAGAATACTCTTCTTTCGCTCCAATGCGACGCAGTTTCCGCAACCGGTTTTCGATTAACAAACGCGATTCAGAGCGACTTTTCGGCTCAAACGCTAAGCCTTGCTCACTCACCGTTACCAGAAAAAAAAGACGTTGAGCATAGAGGGTCGTAAAGATTTCTCGATTCGGCTCTACGATACAAACGCGGTAGAGTAAGCCAAAAGTAGGGTGATTGAGATAGGTTTCGTTAGTATCCATTAAATTTTACGTGAGTTTTGCCCGACAATGCCCTACGGATAGATATGCTTAGGAGGAGGACAGGTTTAGCATTAACCGTTGTTACGATGATACCTTGCATAGAGCGCGATCGCCTCTTCTTTGATTCACAGATTTTTGACCCAGTTATCAGCAGGGGTGAAGTGAATGTCTGCTACGAAAACCACCAATGGGAGATGAGCTAATTATCTCAGCCATTCTTCTGTAGCCTTTTTGTCTGGGATGAGCGCCATCATTTTCAGCAACCTCCCCAAGATATACGTTGTCTTTAGCTTATCACCAGTAGCCATCAGTCATTCGTGTAAAGGAATCCCAAGAAAACGATTGCTATAATAACAGTTTAAGCGGTACAAACAAGGGACAGTCCCACGATTATGCCTTATGACATTATCATCGTTGGTGCAGGCGCTGCTGGACTCTATACAGCCCTCTGTCTTCCTCAACACCTGCGCGTTGCTCTCATTAGCAAGGATGAGCTTAAAATCGGCGCAAGTGATTGGGCGCAAGGCGGAATTGCAGCAGCGATCGCGCCGACGGATTCTCCAGAACATCATTATCAAGATACGCTCAAGGCGGGTGCTGGGTTGTGCATTCCCGAAGCGGTTCGCTTTTTGGTGGAAAATGCAGGAGAAAGCATTCAAACCCTAGTCGAGTTGGGGGTGAAGTTTGATCGCAATGGGGAAGACCTCGCCACGACTCTCGAAGCAGCCCATTCCCATCCGCGAGTGCTTCATGCTGCTGATACCACTGGACGCGCGATCGTGGATACGCTCACCGAACAGGTCTTAAGTCGAAATAATATCACAGTTTTTTCCCAAGCGTTTGTCTTGAAATTAGACATTTGTCCCAAAACGCAACAGTGTCAGGGAATCTATCTGTTACAGCATCATCAAATTCAATCCCTGAAAGCCTCTGCAGTCATTTTAGCTACAGGGGGAGGAGGACAAGTTTTCGCCCAAACCACTAACCCAACGGTTAGCACAGGAGACGGTGTCGCTTTAGCATGGCGTGTTGGGGCATTATTGCGGGATGTGGAGTTTTTCCAGTTTCATCCCACTGCTTTAACGAAACAGGGCGCACCGCGCTTTTTAATCACAGAAGCGGTACGGGGAGAAGGAGCGCATCTTGTCGATGAAACAGGGTATCGCTTTGCGTTTGAATATCATCCAGATGGAGAGTTAGCGCCGCGTGATGTGGTCAGTCGGGCGGTTTACAACCATCTGCATAAAACGGCGGACGATCCTGCTCATGCTCACGTTTACTTAGACTTACGCCCGATTCCGCGCGATCGCATTACCTACCGCTTTCCCAATATTATCAAAGTTTGTCAGTCTCATGGCATTGATGTCTTTTCTCAGCCCATTCCTGTCGCACCAGCAGCGCATTACTGGATGGGTGGGGTCGCAGTGGATGTTAAAAGTAAAACCTCTATTTCAGGCTTATATGCGGTGGGAGAAACGACGAATACAGGCGTACATGGGGCGAATCGTTTGGCGAGTAATTCTTTATTAGAATGTTTAGTATTTGGACAGACTCTCAAATATATTGAAGTAGAGAGGTTTAAAGCAAGAGAAACTACAGAAAATTTTACGGTCATCGAAACTGATTGGACAGCAGAAGTTTCTGATTTACAAACCTTACGAGAAAAACTGAGAAGTTTAGTCTGGGACTGTGCGGGAATCTGTCGGACTAAGGAAGAATTAGACGCAGGATTGGCGCAAGTGGAAGCATGGCGAGAAGAAGTTACAGACTTTGATATTAGTCAGTTTTTCTTGGGAAATTTTGTCTATCCGATACAATTGAAACAGCCAGAGGCCGAGCAACAATTGCGTTGTGCGGGAGAAATTTTAAATCTTTTAGATGTGGCTTATTTGGTGTTGAAAAGTGCTTTATTTCGCCAAGAAAGTCGCGGGGGACATTTCCGTTCCGATTATCCGCGATCGCGCCCTGAATGGCAAGTTCACACCCTGATTCAAGGACAAGAATGGACAATGAGCAATTAATAATTATTAATTCGTGGTTATATCAAGAAACAATCATGACGCAACCTTCTCTACTAGATATTGTCGAAATGTCTCGACGAGAATCATTTTGAAGTTGAATTTATTAATGAGACTGGGGAAACAACAGCGCTTTGTCCCCTTTCCACTCAGCAATTTATGGTTGTTTGGAAAGGTGAGAGTAAACAATGGCTGAAAACGGCTGATAAGATGGTTGTAATTGTTAATAACTTACCTGAAGAAAAACGCCAAGAACGCTTAGATTTTGCTCGGTTTCTCTATCAGAAAGCATAAATTTTCAGATTAATTAAGTGTTAGCCCGTTAACAGATCATTTTAGAAGCGTTCACAAAGTTTTCCGATTGATCTGTAAAGTCGTAAAATAGATCAATAAGGAGGGGCAAGAAAGTGACAGAAGCAAACCGAAAAATTAATGAACTAAAACGAGAAATGCAAAGAGCCTATGAAGAAATTAAGACCTTAAAAATAGATGTTGAACCAGGAGGTCATATTTCTCAAGGCTTCGATCGCATAAGTGAAGATATTGACGAGTTAAGAAATGAAGTTAGTCAACTGAAAAAGGAAGTTCGCCAAAACTATCACCAACTTTCTCATCAAATCAATCAAATTTTAGCCCGTCAAGAGGTCATGTTAGAAGCGTTTACAAAAATTTCTGATTTACCTGAAGAGTAAAAGTTAAACCCAAAACGATCAATAACCGATAACAATCAGCACAAACCCCTGATTCTGATTGACAATTGAGAATTGATGATTGATAATTCATTAATGGTTCAAGAATCCCCCCTAACCCCCCTTCAATAAGGGGGGAACCCGATCCCCCCTAACCCCCCTTCAATAAGGGGGGAACTAAACTAAGAACAAAAGACAAATAACCAAAATGCGGACATACTATTGCGGAGAAATCCAAGGGAAACAAATCGGTGAGACAGTAACGTTATATGGTTGGGTCGATCGCCGTCGCGATCATGGTGGCGTTGTGTTTTTAGATGTGCGCGATCGCGCTGGAGTTGTGCAAATTGTTAGCGACCCCGAACGCACCCCCCAATCCTATCCCCAAGCGGAAAACATTCGCAATGAGTATGTGGTAAAGATCATCGGTCGAGTTAGTCAGCGTCCTGAAGAATCTCTCAATCCTAATCTTCCCACAGGAGAAATCGAAGTCTATGCGGATGAGATTGAAGTTTTAAATGCGGTGCGGAAACAACTTCCGTTTCAAGTTTCCAGTGATGACGCAGACACCGTTAGGGAAAACATTCGCTTAAAATATCGCTATCTGGACTTACGGCGCGATCGCCTCAACCAAAACCTCCATCTCCGTCATCAGGTGGTTAAAGCCATTCGTCGCTTCCTCGAAGACGAAGAAAACTTCACTGAGGTAGAAACGCCTATCCTCACCCGTTCTACTCCAGAAGGCGCAAGAGACTATTTAGTTCCCTCTCGCGTCAACCCTGGACAATGGTTCGCCCTTCCCCAGTCTCCCCAGCTATTTAAGCAGTTGTTGATGGTGTCTGGCTTCGATCGCTACTACCAGATCGCCCGTTGTTTTCGCGATGAAGACTTACGCGCCGATCGCCAACCCGAGTTTACCCAGCTAGACATGGAGATGAGTTTTCTCTCAGAAGAGGAAATTCTCGATCTTAACGAGCGTTTAGTGTGTCATATCTTCAGACAGGTAAAAGGGATTGAACTGTCTCGTCCGTTCCCTCGTTTAACCTACAATGAAGCCATGGCGAAATATGGCAGCGATCGCCCTGATACCCGTTTTGGGTTAGAATTGGTTAACGTCTCGGATATTGTCCAAGATTCTGGCTTCAAAGTCTTTTCTGGTGCTGTGAAAAGCGGAGGGCTAGTGAAAGTTTTACCCATTCCAGGCGGAAACGATCGCGTCTCCAACGTTCGCATCAAGCCGGGGGGAGACTTGTTCAAAGAAGCAGCAACCGCAGGGGCGAAAGGGTTGGCTTATGTGCGAGTGCGTGAAGGCTTAGAAATCGACACGATCGGGGCGATTAAAGATAATTTGACCGAAGACCAGAAACAAGAATTATTGCGTCGCACAGGCGCAGAACCAGGGCATCTGTTACTATTTGGTGCAGGGGATACAGTGACCGTGAATAAATCGCTCGATCGCGTCCGTCAATTCTTAGGGGAAGAGTTAGGCTTAATCGACAAAAACGCAATTAACCTGCTGTGGGTGACAGAGTTTCCCATGTTTGAATGGAATCCCGACGAGAAACGTTTAGAAGCGCTCCATCACCCCTTCACTGCGCCGAATCCCAATGATTTAGAGGATATCAAAACCGCACGGGCGCAAGCATACGATTTAGTGTATAACGGAATTGAAATCGGTGGCGGAAGTCTGCGGATTTATCAGCGCGAGATTCAAGAACAAGTATTTAAGGCGATCGGGCTATCCTTAGAAGCAGCACAGGAAAAGTTTGGCTTCCTCTTAGATGCGTTTGATTTTGGAACACCACCACATGGAGGAATCGCTTATGGACTCGATCGCCTTGTGATGTTACTCGCGGGAGAAGAGTCGATTCGGGATGTCATCGCCTTTCCCAAGACACAACAGGCGAGTTGTCTATTAACAGAAGCGCCGAGTTCAGTGGATGAAAAGCAGTTAAAAGAATTGTATGTTGCTTCCACTTATGATGCGGAGTCGGAAGAATGAGCCAAAATCTAGAACACTTGACAATCCATCAATTTCGAGGATTGAAAAACTTAGAATTGCGCGATTTGGGAACAATTAACTTGTTAGTGGGCGCGAATAATTCGGGGAAAACAAGTGTTCTAGAAGCGATCGCGATTTACTGTCGTCCCCTTGATCCGAAAGCGTGGTTAAATACCTCTTGGAGTAGAGAAATTAAGTCTTCTCGGAAACCTCAGCTAGATGCTTTGCGTTGGCTATTTCCACAGGGAAGTCAAGAGGATTCAGGACAAATAATACTTTCTGGAGAAGGTCATTTTTCCTTGAGAAAATTACAAGCCATTTATCAAGAAATTGAGGGAACATTTACTCAAAATGAGAGCGAAGAAGACTTATCAAGCGAAGTCATTGGTGATGATTTAATTGAACGCGGGGCGGATTTAATATTAACTGCAACTACAACAGAAAAAAGTTTATTTAAAGAACAGGAGGAAATTACAGAAGAAATTTTTGAGTTATGGGAAAGTCAACGTTCTATTTTTGGAAGAAAACGATCAGACTTAGCCCTTCCCGTAGAAACAATTAGTCCTTTTTCCCATCGAATTGAACAACTACAAGTTAAGTCTTTGTCTAACGCGATCGAGCAACGGTTTAAATCAGAAATCATCGAATTATTGCAAAATTTAGATCAAGGAATCATTAACTTAGAAATTTTATCAACATCACGCGATCGAAAAGAAAGACTATACATTGATCATAAAGACATTGGGATCGCGCCTCTGAGTGCTTTTGGCGACGGTGTACGACGTTTATTATACATTGCTTCAACTTTGGTTAAAGCCAAAGGAGGTGTTTTATTAATTGATGAGTTAGAAAGTTCTATTCATACACAAGTTTTAGATCGATCGTTTTCTTGGTTAATTAAAGCCTGTCAAGAAAGAGAGATTCAGTTATTTGTAACAACTCACAGCTTAGAAGCTGTGGATGCACTTTTAAATAGTATCGAAAAACTTCAATATCACAATGGAGATAATAATAATTTTAACCGTGACTTAGTTCTATATCGCTTAAAACAAGACGAGTCAAAAACTGTGGTTAAGCGGTTTGGATTAGAAAAACTACATCGACTAAGAGAAAATTTAGGTCAAGAGGTGCGATGGTAAAATATGCTTTAATTGGCGTGGAAGGAAACCATGACCAAGCATTTATTGGGACAGTCTTAAAGAAGTTTCTAGGATTCAAACGCTACGATGGGTCAAAAGAAGATTTAGACGAATTCTGGGAAAAATTAATCCCTCGACCTACGCCTAAAGGAAAAACTAAACTTTATGAGCGATTAAACTTACCTTCTATTTTATTCAATGATCCTGTGTCAGTCGCCATTTATATGGGAGAAGGAAACAATTTATTATCCAATCTCGATGATCTTTTAAGTAATGAAGATAATTATCAACACAATTTATCAAAAAGCATTAATTGCGATGATTGTTAGTGTTTTAAAGCCAGGAATGACCAATACAGCAAGCATTAGTCAAAACAATTGGATTAGTGAAGAGACAAAAGAAGAAGTTGATGATCTAAAAAAACTCGTTGAATTTTTAACTAACGCTTTGAATATAAATGAATAGCAAGCGCGATCGCGCTTCGGGGATTCAAAGTGTCTGCAATCTCTATAAAGAAGTGATTTATAGCCAGAACTTTAAACTTTAAGAAAAATATCGCTAAAGTGTAACAAACTATACAGAAATAAAAATTATAATAGTAGAGTACAAGATAATTGAGAAATAAATAACGATGAAACTAACCTATCGTGGGATTAACTACAATGCAGAAACAAGCGCGATCGAGATCAGAGAGGGAGAAATGGCTGGGAAATATAGAGGACAACCTTGGTATTATCATTATCCTCGCCATATTCCCCAATTAAAAGCGAAACTGGGTTTACAATACCGAGGGATTTCCTATAGCAAGGGGACAACCGTTCAGTCGAGTCCAGCATCCCATGTTTCTATTCCCGCAGTCTGCGCTGATAAAAAACTACCCATTCCTGGCTACTATACCTCTGTAGCAAAAGAAATAAAAGCAGAACAAGTACATATTGAAACCATGCGTCGTAACTTAGAACGTCGTCTCTCCATTGCTAAAGAAAGTGGAAATGAGGAGTTAGTCTTGATGCTGGAGAAAGAATTTGACGCTCTCCTATTAAATCGAAGCAGATGATCGGTTTTGCTGAAAAAGCCTTGTATAGCGCTACAGGTTTTGTTTGGGACATTCTGGAGAATAGTAGCGACCGAGACG